>JABDJR010000168.1 GCA_013003415.1 Candidatus Eiseniibacteriota bacterium
TTTGGTACCGCCAACCGCGTGCTTATGGCCTTTGGTGAAGAGCCGCGGCAGACGGTGGCGCGCGCGGCTCAGTTGCCCCAGACCTTGGTGCCGCCAACCCTGGTGAAACTTTGGAGTCACCGCGACCTTCTGAAGACGCTTTCGAAAGTCGGCATGCGTCGGGTTTCTTCCGGGCCCGTGCGCAAAGTGAAACAAAACCCGCCGGTCTTGAGCACCCTTCCCGCTTTGAAAACCTGGGAGCAAGATGGCGGACCCTTTATTACCTTGCCGCTGGTGTATACCGAACACCCCGAAGGTCACGGGTCTAACCTGGGCATGTATCGCATTCAGATTTACGACGACGCCACGACAGGGATCCATTGGCAAATCGGGAAGGGGGGAGGCTTTCATTACCAAGTTGCGGAAAAGAAGAACCAAGCTCTCCCGGTAAACATTATCGTGGGCGGACCGCCGGCCTTGATTCTGGGTGCCATCGCGCCGCTCCCCGAAAACGTGCCCGAGTTGTTGCTGGCGTCGTTGCTTGCGGGGAAGCGCTTGCCTTTGGCCGACAACCCCGCCGGGCCTCTGCCTCTGGTTTCTGAAGCCGAGTTTGTCTTGGTGGGAGAAGTGCCGCCGAATGAGCGGCGGTTGGAGGGTCCCTTTGGGGATCACTACGGCTATTACTCTCTCGAGCACGAGTACCCGGTCTTTCACTGCCACACCATGTATCACCGTGAAGATGCGATCTTCCCGGCCACGGTGGTCGGGAAACCGCGTCAGGAAGACTTCTTCATTGGCGACTTTCTGCAGGAGCTTCTGTCTCCCATTTTCCCGGTGGTGATGCCCGCGGTCGAAGATCTTTGGTCCTACGGCGAAACCGGTTACCACTCCCTCAGTGCGGCGGTGGTGAAGTCGCGCTACAAGCGCGAGTCCATGGCTTCGGCTTTCCGGATCCTGGGGGAAGGTCAGCTTTCGCTGACAAAGTTTTTGTTGGTGATGGACAAGCCCCAAGATCTGAAGAACTTCAAATCAGTTCTGACCCATGTACTAGAACGCGCCGACTTCAGAACCGATCTCTACATCTTCGGCAACCTTTCCATGGATACTCTCGATTACTCGGGCACTACGGTGAACGAGGGATCGAAGGGCGTGTTGCTTGGGGTGGGGGATCCTATTCGAGATTTGCCCCACGCTTATGAGGGGGATTTGCCCGTCGGCATTAACGAGGTGGCGGTCTTCTGTCCCGGGTGTCTGGTGATCTCGGGGCCCACGGTAGCCGACGATCCCCACGCCGGTTCTCGGGTGGTTCAGCACCCCGGTTTCCGAGAGTGGCCCATGATTGTGTTGGTCGATCGCGCAGAGGAAGCGGCTCGTTCGTCGGCCCGTTTTCTGTGGACCACCTTCACCCGGTTCGAGCCTGCCGCAGACATCCACTCCGCCGAGGCGCGGGTGATCAAGAACCATGTAGCCTACGAGACGCCGGTTCTGATCGATGCCAGACTCAAGCCCCACTTCCCGGAAGAGCTATTCTGCGACCCGGAAACGGCCAAAACCGTGTCCGAACGCTGGAAGGAGTACTTTCCATCGGGGCAAGTGGCTATGGGCGAGTCAGATACGGCTGACCTCGACCGGCTCTAAAGCGCGTCGGTTCAATTCACCCAAAGCGAAAAAAATAAAGCGGCCCAGCTTGTAAGAGATTGACACTCCGTCTGTTAGACTTTTCCACCTTGAACATCGCTGGACTTTTACAACTTAGAGGTACCCTCATGAATCGCCTAAGCGCCGCCTGCTTATCCGTTTTGTGCATCGTCGCCTTGTCTTTCCCTGCCAGTGCGTCTGCTGGAATGATTGACTTTGCCGGTTTTGCTCACGGTCAAATTATGAACACGCAGTACGTGGCTCCGTTTGGAGTGACGGTCTCTGCTTTGAACGAAGGTGGCGGACCTGATCTGCCCATCGTTTTCGACAGCACCTTTATGGGTTCCACCACCGACGGAGATCTGTTGGCCCCGTGGGACGCGGGCAACCTTGCCCCCAACAGCTATCGCGGCAACCTTCTCATCTTGGCTGAGAACGACATCGACGCGAACAACGACTCCATCATCGACGATCCCGACGATGAAGGTTCGCGGAACGCCGGTAGCCTTTATTTCGATTTTGCAAACGAGATCTCTGAAGTGTCCTTCGACCTCTTCGATATCGAGAGCGTCGGAGCCGAGCCTGGCTCCATCAAGTTCTACAAGAACGGTGGCGTGGTCGGCACGGTGACCTTCAACGACCTCATTACCAACAACGGTAACGGGTTCTACGATGGCTCCATCACCTTCGGCAACAACTCCGCGAACCGCATCCAGGCCATTCAGGCTGGTGACTTTAATGTCAGCGGGTTTGAGCGTGTTGAGTTCGTCCTGGGTGGTTCCGGTGCTGTCTCGAACGTCCAGTTTGAAAGCGCCATTCCCGAGCCGGCGACCATCGCCCTCATGCTCATGGGAATTGGTGGAGGCGTGGCCCGGGCCCGTCGTCGCCGCAGCTAGCTCTTTAGAAATTCAAGAAATGGCCCCCATTTTGGGGGTCATTTTTTTTGCCCAAACCCCAAGGGGCATGGGAAGATCACGGCCCCGGCCAGGGCGTCTGGCCAGAGGATCGGACACACTTTTTTCCCGGTTAACGTAATGAAGACAGATGCGGACAAATCAGGAAAAAAGAAGGAGAAACTGACACTGAGTCAGGACGTGTTGAATCGTGTTCGAACCCGGGATCCCGACGCTTTAGGGCAACTTTTTGATGCCTATTTTCCTGTTGTGTACGGAACTGCCTTTCGTCTTTTGGGAAACCGCGATCAGGCTCAGGACGCCTCGCAAGACGTGTTCTGCAAGGTCCACCGGGCTGCCGATCAGCTGGATACCAGCCGCGACCCAGCACCTTGGCTCGTAGGGATTACCTACAACGTTTGTCGCGACTACTGGCGGTCACGGGCCCACCGTCTGGCAACCCAAAGCGCGTCTTTGGATGAGCATCCAGCCCTGGGGGCAACCCTGAAGGTGGATGGGCCCGACCCGGAAACACAGGCCTCGCTGAATCAGCGAGAAATCTTGGTGCAGGAAGCCATCATGTCTCTACCTGAAGACATGCGCACCGTCGTGGTTTTGCACGACTACCAGGGAATGACCCACGAGGAAATTTCCCATGTCGTGGGCGCGAGTCACGCGGCAGTAAGGAAACGTTATTCGAGAGCTTTGAGTCAGCTGGCCAAAGCATTAAAGGATCAGTTGGTATGAGTGAAATGCCACCCGAAAAACTGACCGCCGAAGAAGCACGAGTTCAAAAGCTCCTGCGTTCTTTGAGTGCGCCCGAGGGAGACTCTTCTTTTCAGAAGAGCCTGCGGGATCAGTTTGTGTCGGGGGAACTCCAAGAGACGGGGAATGCCACGGAGGCCGGTGAGGCTGGCGCGACCGCTACACCCAGTAGGGCGGCGACGCCTGATCGCGCCAAGGTTGTCCCTATCGAGTCCCATGCACGCTCGATTTGGACCTGGGCCGTGGCCGCCGCGGCGGTGGTTGCGATCGTCTTTTCGGCGGTGATGTACAACACGGGCCCGGCTTACGAATTCATGGCCGTGCGCGGTTCGGGCTTTGTGGAAGTAAACGGAGAACGCATTGCCGCCAGCAACATTCCTCAGTTAACCGCTGCCATTCACGGTGGCGCGCGGGTCAAGTTGGATCCGTCGGTGGAAATGGATGTGCGGGTGCCCGGTTACTTTGCCCTTCAGCTCACCGAAAACACAGACATGATTCTTCCCCGGTCACCCGGAAAGCTCTGGGGCAAAACCCAAAACGCTCTTTTCGAAAACGGCGAGGTACGTGTGACCACCGCGGCCGACTTCCCCGGAAGCCAGCTCACCTTCTCGACTCCCGAGGCGGTGGTTGAAGTGAACGGCACCACCTTGGCCGTGATCCGTGATGAAGACGGAACGTGTGTGTGTGTCTACAGCGGCTCGGTCGGCATGTCCGAGCCGTGCATGCCCCCGGAACCGGTGGCTGAGGGTAAGCGGAAACTCATGTTCCGCGATCACCACAAAGAGCCGGTGCTCATGGAGATCACTCCTATGGAGCGGACCAAGCTCCAGATGTTCGAGGACGCCGCGGGTACCCACTAGCCGCGAAGCTAAGCCTGAAGTTGTAGCAAGGGTCGCCGACAAGCATGCCGACTAACTGGTTTCGATTCTGGTATAACTTTTGTTATACTTCGGAATATGAAAACGGCTATATCTTTACCCGATGAGTTGTTCCGGCGGGCTGAACAGCTGGCCAAACGAATGCGTGTTTCGCGAAGTGAGCTGTACCAGCGCGCGCTTGCTGCCTTTCTTGAGAGGCATAGCGATGAGAAAGTGACGGAGGCGTTGAATGCGGTGTATTCTGCAGACCCCGCCGAGACCCACCTTGATCCTGTTTTAGAGCAGATGCAAAGCCACTCCGTTTTTGAGGAAGATTGGTAGTGAATCGTGGAGAAATCTGGTGGGCAGAACTACCGAACCCCAGAGGTTCGGAGCCTGGTTTTCGGAGACCGGTCTTAATTGTTCAGGCGAACGCTTTCAATGCCAGTCAAATCAGAACCGTGATCGTGGCTGCTATCACTTCCAATCTGAAATTAGAGGAAGCTCCCGGAAACGTTCGCCTGTCTAAGCGTCACAGCAAGTTGTCAAAAACTTCTGTGGTCAACGTTTCCCAGTTGCTGACGATCGACCGTTGTTTCCTAGTTCAAAAAGCGTGCAAGATACCGCGCTCAGCACAGGATCTGGTTGATTCAGGCATCCGCCTCGCTCTGGATCTAGAGTGACCGGGCTCGCGCTCGTTTCTTCTATTCCTCGCTGCCGGTGATCGTCGGCTCTTCTTCTTCCAGGACGTGGCGGTTAAACCACTTCATGTCCCAGTTCAGTTTCGCTTTCCGGTGCGAGTATTTGGTGAGGCCGTGACCTTCACCGGGGTAGATGATGAGCTCCGTAGGAACGTCGACGTAGTACCGAAGCGACCGATACAGCGAACGACTGTGTTCCTGGGGTGTTCTCGGATCGTTCTCACCCACATGAATGAGGGTTGGCGTGGTTACTTTGTCCACGTTGTATAGAGGCGAGGAGCGGTGCATGCCCTCTTTTTGCTCCCAGGGAAGGCCATTGTTGTAGTTGATCACGTGGCCGGGAGTATCTTCGATGGACCATTGCATGACGGTGTCGAACACGCTGGCCCCGCTGCTGGCGGCTTTGAAGCGGTTGTCGTGGGTGATGATGCAGTTGGTGAGATAGCCACCGTTGCTCCAACCCATCACCGCCATTTTGGAATCATCCGCAATGCCTTCTTCGATCAGAGCATCGACTCCGGACAAGATGTCTTGGACGTCGAGATTGTTCTTGTTGCCGATCAGATCGATGAGGAACTTGTCTCCGTAGCCGGTGGAACCGCGATAGTTGGGATCAAATAACGCCCAGCCCTTGGAAGCGAACAGCGTGCGTCCGTAGATCCAATAGCGGAAGTGCAGTCGCGAAGAGGCGGTAGGGCCACCGTGAATAGCGACCACTAAAGGCAGCGGGCCATCGCCTTTCTTGTATCCCGGCGGTAATTCCAAAATGCCTTCTACGGGAGTGCCGTCGGGGCTTGTCCACTTGTAGATGGAAAGCTGGGGCAAGATCCAAGTATCGACCTGAGGGTTAATGCGGGTAAGGCGGTCGAAGGTCGCATTCGGCCCGGGGCTTTTGGTCAGGAAAACGTCCGGCGGGTGGTTCATTCCGGGTCGAAGCACCGCCAAAGTCTTACCCGAAGCGAAGGAGAAAGCGTTCACGGAAACGTCGCCCGGAGTGAGAGTGTAGTCTTTTCCCTGCTTACCGTTTCGGATGTTCTCCACGCAGTACACGCGGCGGCGACCATAGTCGTCGGCGGCAAAAACAAAGTTCCGCGTGCCCGGCATCCAGGTCATGGAGCCTTCGACCGTAACTTCGTTCGGCCGAGTGAGTTTTTGAATGGAAGGAGTGCCGGCCCCTAAGTGAGCGAAGAACACTTCACCGGGGTAACCGTCAAAATCCACCCGGAATCCCAGCACGCGACTGTCGTCGGCCCAGGTCAGGCCCAGAATCCAGCCGTAAGGCGAGGGCGCCTGCTCGCGCCACATGGCGTCGGGGAGGGAGGTGATCTCACCGGAAGCCATGTTGTAGATGTCTACACGCGACCAACCCTCATTGGAAATGAGCGTGGGGTCGGGGCGGGTAAGCATGGCGATCTTCGATTCGTCGGGCGAGACCTTGAACTCAAAGATGTAGCGATCTTCGTCGACCAACTTCTCCGTGCGCCAAGAAACCAAATCAAGTTTGTGAAGCTGGGTGAGGTCGGTGACCCCGTGACCGTACTTCAACTCCTTGAACTCTTTGCGAAGCTCTTCCCAGTCATCATCTTCCACCTCTTCGCTGGAGGTGGTGAAGTACAGGGAGTTGCCGTCTTTGGAAAGATGGAAACTCTGAATGCCTTTGGGCTCACGTGTCACGGCAAAGATTTCGCCGCCTTGGGGCCGCACGCGCCACACTTGGGTTTTGTCGTTGTAGGGAGGTTTTTCCCCGTCGTCGCGCTTCCTTTTGCTCGTGAAGTAAATCCAGGATTCGTTCGGCGACCATTGCGCATTGCTATCCGAAGCCGGATCGAAGGTTAAGCGCCGTGTCTCTTTAGTCGAGGTGTTCACCACCCAGAGATCGGTGTTGCGTTTGTCTTCTTCTTTATCCCATCGCATTTCGGTGTAGGCCACGTGGGTGTTTCGCGGGGACAACACGGCGGAGGTGGCATAGGCGATGGTGAAGTAGTCGTCGGGCCCAATCTCGTGAGTACGCTCTGGCTGCGCTAGCGTTCCCTGTGGGAGTGAGACAGAAGCGAGGACGAGCAGAGTGAGGGCGAGCAGGACCTTGGACATAGAAAACCCCTTGGAAGAGCGTGAGCTAGCTATTCTGCCGGAGGTTGGAGGGCGAAACAACTCCCGAGTTCTCGCGGTCCAGAAGCTCTAGGTAGGGGCGATCTAGGAACAGATCGGAATCTAGCGCCAAAGCGGCAATGACTTGGTCCGTTTCGGCTCTAGCCTCGGCTATGGAAATGCCCTTCACCACCGTTTCCAACTCTAAAAAGGTGCCCAGGTCCCGAACTTGATCGACATGGATACGCGTGTGTTGCCAAAGATAGAGCTGGCGCTCCTTCTGCACGATACCCCGTATTCCCAAGCTACGAGTGAGCGCAGTCTCTAGAGCGACCCCATCCTCACAGCGGGCAATGTCGTAGTCGGAAGGACGAGGCTTTGTGCCGGGTTCCCGTTGATAGGCAATTAACTCAGCCGGGCGACCTTCAACGCATCGCAGTTTCAGATAGCCCGCAGGCACGTTGAAAAACACGTCGCGTTGTTGGTGCACCCAGGTGGGTTTAGCGCCCAACTGCGTGATGAGGTTCAGAGTGGCTTCGGGATTGGGCAGGCTGGTTTTTATCTCGATGTTCTGCATGACCCAAGCATCGCAGTTTCGCTTGAGGATGGCAAAGGCCGATGCTCGGTGCGAATCTAGGTGCGTGCGGTGGCTTCTTCGGATTCTGAGCGGCCTTTTGCTTCGGTGTCTTTGCTGAACAAGGTCACCAAGTTGCTCCGCAACGAACCAGCATCGAGGTTACGCACAAGCCGTCCCCCTTCGGCAATCGAGATCTTCCGTGTTTCTTCGCTCACCACGATGACAAAAGCATCGCTTTCCTCACTCATTCCCAATGCAGCACGGTGGCGGGTGCCCAGGGAGTGGACAAGGTGTTGGTTTTGCGTAAGAGGAAGAATGCACCCCGCAGCAACAATCTGGTTGCCGGAGATGACGACTGCACCATCGTGAAGGGGTGACGGTGGCGTAAAGATGGTTCCCAAGAGTTCGGGGGTGACCTGAGCCTCGAGGGGCGTGCCGGTTTCGCAGATGTTCTTAAGGCCAACATTGCGCTCAACCACAATCAGCGCCCCCAATCCTTTAGCGGCCATGTTTTCGGTGGCTCGCACCAACTCACCCAAAATGGAAGTGTCTTCGCCTTTGGTAAACGAACTGAAGATGCGCCCTCCACCAAGAGAGGTGAGCGCTTTACGCAGCTCGGGCTGGAAGAGAATGAGAAATGCCAAAACCCAAACCGTGCGCAAGCTGGAAACGAGCCAGTTCAAACCGTTCAGCTGCAAAGCGCCGGCGGCGAGGGAGAGAAGCAGGATAATGAGAAGGCCGACGAACATTTGGGCGGCGCGGGTGCCGCGAATGAAGCGAAAGAGGTAGTAGAAGATGCTGGACAGAATGAGAACGTCGAGAATGTCTCGCCAATAGTTCCTCAAGAAGTCCAACATAAACGGCTCGCTTCGTGTTCTTAGTTCAGCCCTTGCACATTTGTTTTCAATACTAATTCGATAGGGCTTCTAGTTCACCCTAAATCTGCGAATTCAGGCCCGCATCGGCCACGGCCAGCGCTTGTTTTGTGGCCGCCACGTCATGGACTCGGAAAATCGATGCTCCGCCCATTCGCGTCATCACCGCGGCGGCAAGACTTCCGGGAAGTCGGTCCTTCGCATCGTCGATACCGGCCAAATCCCGAAGGAAGCTCTTTCTAGATGCGCCAATCAAAATCGGGGAACCCAGCTCGACCAGCTCGCGAACCCGCGTCATGAGCGCAAGATTGTGCTCCAGCCGTTTACCAAACCCAATGCCCGGATCGAAAACGATGCATTCTCGCCCTATTCCTAATTCTTCGGCCTCAGAGCGCCGTTTCTTCAGGAATTCCGCGACTTCTAGGACTACGTCGTCGTAGCTCGGCTTCGTTTGCATGCTTCGAGG
>JABDJR010000169.1 GCA_013003415.1 Candidatus Eiseniibacteriota bacterium
GTGTAGGGAGACTCGGTTTTTGTCTCGACCCACAAATAGATGGCGGCCATAGAAAAAGCCACCGCACCCAGCATTTGAAATACGGTGACAAAAGGTACGTGCTGAAAAAAGATTGTGAAGCCCAACATATACACCGCGTTTACTGCCACTGCGATGCTGACAAGCGGGCGCGCCACCCGGCGGACCAAAACTTCCTCGGTGACAAACACGAGAATGTAGTTGAAGAAGGCAATGCCGTATAAAACGGGAAGCAAGTGCAAGAGAGTGTTGAGAAGAATCTTGGTATCGATCATGTGCTCTGACTATCCCAGGTCTTGGCTCCAAGCCACGGCTCGTAACCGTCGGCGGTCACGAGATAGCGAACGAGCTTTTCCTCCGGGGGAGCTTCCGACCCGGTTTTGATCGCACCTTCCACACGAGCCGAGGCCTGCTTGGCCGTTTCCTCATCTTTAGCAAGCACCGTAGCCAGACTTTCTCCGGCCTCACAGGACTCACCAACTTTGCGATGAAGCCGAACCCCAACCCCAGGATGGATCGAGTCTTCAGCTTTTTGACGACCTCCGCCTAGAGCCACCACAGCCTCTCCAACACCAAAGGGATCGATGTCGGTGACAAAACCAGCGTTGGCGGCCAGGACGTCTTTGTGAACCGGAGCTCCTGGGAGCGTATTGGGATTCTCTACCATCGAGACGTCGCCCCCTTGAAGCTTAACCATCGAGACAAAAGCGTTCCACCCTTCCCCACTCTGCAAAGCCTTCTGAAATAGGGCCTCGCTTTCTTCCCAGGTTGCGGCTTTATCGGCAAGGCAGATCATGGCCTGGCCCAAGGTAGAGACAAGCTCCATGGTGTCGGTGGGGCCATTCCCCTTGAGACAAGCAATAGCAACCTCAACCTCAAGCGCATTCCCGATTGCGTTTCCAAGAGGCGTGTCCATATTAGTAATGAACGCCCGAACGTTTTTGCCCATCAAGTTTCCAACCCGGGTGAGTTCCTGAGCCAAGGCTAGGGCATCTTCTTCGTTTTTCATAAACGCCCCGCGACCACACTTCACGTCGAGGACCAAGCCATCGATCCCCTCGGCAACTTTCTTCGAGAGAATGCTGCTCACGATGAGCGGAATGGATTCCACCGTCCCGGTGACATCGCGAAGGGCATACATTTTCTTGTCGGCAGGAGCTAGCTGCGCGGTTTGACCGCCCATGGCAAAACCCACCTCGGTCAAAACACTTCTGAATTCGTCCGGCTCCAAGCCGGTCCGCAAACCCTTAATGCTCTCGAGCTTGTCGAGGGTTCCCCCGGTGTGGCCCAATCCCCGTCCGGAGATCATGGGAACAAAAACCCCGGCTGCGGCAACGAGTGGAGCAAGGGGCAAAGAAACCAGATCCCCAACGCCGCCAGTGGAATGCTTGTCGACCTTCTTGCCCGGAAGCTCGGGGAAAGCGAGAACATCACCGCTCTCAACCATGAGTCGCGTGAGAGTCGCGGTTTCCGCCGCGCTCATGCCGTGAAGGAAAACGGCCATGAGCCACGCGCTCATTTGGTAATCCGCAACATCTCCCCGAACATACCCCTCAACAAGGAACTGCAACTCAGCCTCTGAGTGCTCTCCCCTATCTCTTTTCTTTGCGATGACTTCACGAACGTTCATGGATTAAGCCTCCGCCGCCTTGCTCGACCGAAGACGACGCCCTTCGTCGTGAACGAACGTCACCAAGGTCTCAACCGCTTCGACCGGAGTGTGTCTTGAGATTCCATGACCAAGATTGAAAATGTGCCCCTGTCCCGGTTTGATTTGTTGGAGGATTCTGGCGGCTTGATCTTGAATGATGCTTGGAGGCGCGAACAAAACCGAGGGATCGAGGTTTCCTTGCACAACACGTCCCTCCGATAGTCGGGGCAGGGCCTGCTCAATTTCCAGGCGCCAATCGAGGCCGATGACATCGGCTCCCGTTTGATCCATGAGCTCTAAAAGACCGCCCGTGCCATTCCCATAAAGAATGAAGGGAACCCCGGGAGATTTGACACGCTTGATAAGCGATTGCACATGCGGAAAAACGAACTCTTTGTAGTCGGTGGGAGAAAGCAAACCCGCCCAAGTGTCGAAGAGCTGCACGGCTTGAGCGCCGGCCTCAATCTGGGCCAAGAGATAGTCTCCAACCACAAGGCTCAGCTTTTCCATGAGGGCGTGAAAAGCAATCGAGTCTTGGAACATAAGGCTCTTCAAAGCGGCAAAGTCTTTGGAAGCCCCACCTTCAACCATATAGGCGGCCATGGTAAAGGGCGCGCCGGCAAAGCCAATAAGAGCAACCGAAGGAGGCAGTTCCCGGCGGAGATTCTTCACCGTCTGAAGCACAAAGCCCATGGTGTTTGTGGGATCGGGTCGACCCAAAGCCTTGATCGCTTCTTCGCTTCGAACCGGGTTCTGAATAACCGGGCCCGGATTGAAGGCCACCTCAACCCCCATGGCTTCCACCGGAACCATGATGTCTGAGAATAGGATGGACGCATCGAGACCAAAGCGACGGATGGGTTGCAGGGTTACTTCCGTGGCAAGATCCGGAGTATGGCAAAGGGTCAGGAAGTCCACATCCTTGCGAACGCGCCTGTACTCGGGCAGATAGCGCCCGGCCTGTCGCATGATCCAAATTGGAGTCGTCTCAACCGCCTCACCCCGACAAGCTCGAAGAAACAAGGGATCGAGATGGTCGGAGGGTTGGGCTAAGGATGATGGTTCACTCACATCGTTCATTCTAATTTCCTCATCTTCGAAACGCACCCCAAAGGGATTAGGGTAGCATGGCTTAATGCCCTACCCAATTGTCCTGTGATATTTTAGCTTGATGCAAGATTCAAATCCCCCACAAGAAAAAGAACACCGAATTCGCTCCCAAGCCCACCCCCTCCTCAAGGTCCTGGAAATGGTTCGCGTCTTGCGAGCCCCCGACGGATGCCCTTGGGATCGGGAACAAACCCCCAAATCCCTGACTCCCTACCTTCAGGAAGAAGTCTTTGAGGTCATCGAGAGCCTCCAAAGTCAAGATGCAGAAGGTTTTCAGGAAGAGCTCGGCGATTTGCTGTTTTTGGTTCTGTTTGTGGGTGAGGCCAGTGAAGACCAAAACTTGGGAAGTCTGGAAAAGGTCTGCAACCGGGTGGTCGAGAAGCTCATCTCCCGGCATCCTCACGTTTTCGCTTCAACCGAAGAGCTGGGTGAATCGGGTGCCATTCGACAGTGGGAGGAAATCAAACAAAAGGAAAAGGAGGTCGATGGTGCTGAGCCGCCGTCCTCGCTGGGAGAACGCCCCAAAGGTTTACCCGCTCTCACCACTGCGTTTCGGATTTCAGAAAAAGCAGGAGCGGTTGGGTTCCAGTGGCCCACCACCGACCAGGCCTGGGAGAAAGTCAAAGAGGAGCACGAGGAATTGGAACAAGCTCTCAAAGAAAACAACCGGGAGCGGATTGAAGAGGAAATTGGGGACTTGCTCTATTCGGTAGCCAATCTTGCCCGTTACCTTCAAGTCGATCCCGAGGCTTCTCTTCGCGCCACCACACGAAAATTCATGAACCGATTCTTCTACGTAGAAAAAAAGCTCCGAGACCTGGGCAAGACCCCCAGTCAATCGGAGCTTTCAGAGATGTCGGTTCTTTGGGAAGAAGCCAAGAGCGCCCTCAAAGAGGACTAGCTTTCAAGCAACCTAGCTTCTCTTGCCCGTCGTTCCGGAGGAACTCCCGGACTTTCTTACCCGCTTGGTAGAAACCAAGAGAATCTGCGCGGTGTCCGTTCCCATGTTTTGAAAACCATGAGGTTGGTCCGACGGATAGTGAATGGCATCGCCGGAAACCAGGACATGGGATTTGTCCCCAACCTGAAATTTCACTTCGCCGCCCAAGAGGTAAGCGCCCTCTTCTCCAGGATGAGAGCCGTATAGGTATTCTTTTGCATCTCCGGCTTCGAGGGTTAGAACGTAGGCATTCAGCCGCCCCCCCGGGATTCCCGGAGTAAGGAATTCTCCAGCCGCCTTGGTGGTCTCTTTGGGCAAGCTTCGGCGCTCATCCCGTCGAACCATGGCAATTTCGCTGAGCTGCTCTTCCTCTAGGAAGTAGGAAGGTTCCTTGCCGAGCGCTTTGGCAATACGAACCAGCGCCCCAATGGTAGGAGAGGTTTTTCCTCGTTCAATTTCAGAAATATGCGTCGCGGAGAAACCGGACGTTTTTTCTAGTTCTTTTAAGGTGAGGCGACGTTGTTTCCGGACAACCCGGATCCGTTCGCCTAGATCTGTTTTTGAAAGCATGGTGCACACCCTGACTCAAAAACTCTAGATGGTGTAACTAGAGCGTATACCGTGGCCAATCCGCCCAAAAAATTCGGCTTTCGCTGTCGGAAAGATTCAGAATTTTGAGCGGCATCGATGATTTGAAATGAATACTGTCCCCTTTACGTAAAAGGAACTTCTCTTCGGACAATTCCACTTCAATGATCCCTGAAATAACATGCATGAACTTGTCGCCGGGCCGTGGAGTCCGCACAAGCGGTTTCTTCATATCCGCTTCGAGCACCAAGACAAAAAGCGAGAGTTCAGCGTAGGGATTCTCGCTGGTTAAGATTTCCCACCGAGCATTTTCGTTGGGGCCAATCAGAACCACACGTTCATCACCACGAGTGATAGATACGGTTTCTCCAACCGGGATATCTACTAGGAAAGATGGGTTTACATCGAGGGCATCGGCGATCTTGCCGAGGGCACCCACGGTTGGACTGGTTTTCCCACGCTCAACCTCTGAGACGTGAGTCGCCGAGACTCCAACTTTGGACTCGATGTCCTTTAGGGTGTAGCCCTGGGCTAGGCGCAGTTGTTTTATGCGACGACCCAATTCTACGTTGTCGGCCGGGGCTTGCACGGGTCTGTCTCCTTAATGTTGCAGTAGGACAGAGATCACAGGCGTGATGGACTCCCCCTGGAGAACTGTAAAGTCTAGGTTAAGTTTTATCGCCTGTCAACGTCAAAGCGGAATTCCTGGGGATTGGCGAAATCCCAGCGAATTCTGCCTAAATATTTTTCTGCCTTCGCTTTAGCGGAATCCGCCGTAACGAATGAGCGCAGATATACTTGCCACACTTCCCAACCCATGAACCAAGTGTGGTTATCGCATACCCAGAGGCACGTTGTAAAGGAAATCCTCCGAAATGCTGGATTCTCGCCAGAAAATCTGAATTTCAATAAATGGAGTCCTCAAAAATCCCGAAACCAGTTAGGGTTCCGCACAAGGAAGCAGAAAACCGTTGGGGTTCCAAGAAATGAAGCATTCGAAGACGAGAACCAGCATGTGTTTGTTGGCGATCAGCGCGATCGCCGCTCTCGTGATTGCAGTTCTCACACCAAAAGAAATTCCAGATCAGGAAATCCAGTTGGCCGAAGTGCCAGCCTGGAGCGTGACGAATGCTACCCCCAACCGTGTAGCCGAAGAGTTTCGCAAGCTGTTCGAAATCGAAGTGACGGTTACGGCCTACAGCAGCACCGTCGACCAAACGGACGACACGCCGTTCATCACGGCATCCAACACACGAGTTCGACGCGGCATCATCGCGTTATCTCGCGATCTCCTCCGTGAGTACACGCCTGGAGCACCCTTCGAGTTCGGAGACGTGGTAGAGATTCCCGGAGTGGGAAACTTTTTTGTCGAAGACACCATGAACAAGCGCTACACGAAACGAGCCGATATTTGGTTTGAACATCGCGCCGATGCTTACACTTGGGGTCGCCAAAACCGCAGCATCATCCGCCACGTAGGGGACCGGGAAAACGGTGTGTTCGAACCCGAAGCGCTTGAACCCAGTCATTCCTTACTTTTTGAGGAAGCCCTCTCAGATTAAGTTCTTTGCGCTAGGATTAGCTTCTTTGCGCAAGGATTAGCTTCTTTGCACGCTGGGTTCTTTGCGCTCGGCACTCCTTCCTGTGCCCACCAAAGTTCGACGACGACCTTTTCTTGACGCGCGACTACCCGGTTCCCGCTAACAAGCTTTCCCGAATGCGTATGTAGGATTCATAGCGGCCCGTGTTGATCTTTCCTTCGGCCAGGGCGTCTCGGACCGTGCACTTCGGTTCACTAGCATGACCGCAATCGTCGAAATGACAGCCGCCAAGGTAGGGAAGGAAATCGGGGAAGAACTCCGGCAAGTCCGGAACATGAATCCCGCTCAAATCGAGAACTCTGAGCCCCGGACTATCGATGAGACTGCCACCCTTGCCGAAAGGACGAAGTTCTACCCAAGTGGTGGTGTGCATTCCCTTTTGCGTGCGATCACTCACCTCACCCACGCGCAGATCGGCCCCGGGAATGATGGTATTGATCAAACTCGACTTCCCCACCCCGGATGACCCAAAGAACACGCAAGTTTTCCCGGCCGCGGCTTCCACGAGTTCGGAGAGGCCCTCTCCCGTTTCATTCGAGGTGAAAACAATCGGTAGCCCCATGTTCCTATAGGGCTCCAGCATGGGGTTCGAAACAACGGTCGGATCCAGATCGATCTTGTTGAGGCACAACATCTGCTTGATGCCGGCGGCCTCGGCCAAGAGTAGATAGCGATCCAGAGTGGTTGGTTTCCATTTTGGGGTCACCGCGGCAAGAACCACGATTGCCAGATCGATGTTGGTCGCGACCACCTGGCGTTTGTTTGCACGCCCGGAAGCGGGACGGGACAAGGCATTGGTCCGGGGCAGGACCGATGTAATAACCGGAGTATCGGAGTCGAGATCCAGATGAACCCAATCGCCCACCGAGACCGGATCAACAAACTCGGGAGACTGATACCTGAGCTTCTTGGGGACAAGAACAAGCTTCTCCTCTCCATTCATGGAGACGGAGAACTTACCGCTTTGGACCCGGACAACTCGGAAGGCTTTATCCATGGTTCAAAGTGTAACTCAATAGGCTTCCTTAGTATTTGGCGATTGCGGGATCGACCTCATCGGACCAGGCCAGAATGCCTCCCCGCAGGTTGTGAATATTGTTGAATCCTTGCCCCATGAGGAAGTGAACCGCAGCTGCGCTTCGCTTGCCCGAACGGCAGTGCACCACGATTTCTTTGTCCGGGTCGAGCTCGCCAAAACGGGAGGAGACCTCTCGCAAGGGAATCAAGTGGGCACCATCGATCTTGGCAATGTCGACTTCGTGAGGTTCACGCACATCGACTAGGAACAACTCGCTTCGTCGCTCGGCCAGTTGTCTCGGGGTTATCTCGGGGACCACCAACTCTTCTTCCTCCTCTTTGGG
>JABDJR010000171.1 GCA_013003415.1 Candidatus Eiseniibacteriota bacterium
GCGATGTGGTGGCTACGGTTTCCGAGGCCCAGGCTCTGCGGGCCGCGATTGGCGACTTCGCCGCCGAAATTGACCTTCAACCCCGAGAGACAGAGCTTGTCATTCTCCCTGAAGAACTCCGCAGCGAAACCGTGTTCCGTCTGGTTTATGAAATCGAGTTTTCCTCGAACCAACCTGCGGGTGACTGGTTGGCTTACGTCGATGCCAAATCCGGCAAGCTTCTAAAGCGTAAGAACCGCGTTCACTACACCGACGTGGCCGGGCAGACCAACGCCGATGTGGAGTTGCTCCAAAGCGGCGACCCCCAGCAGCGCCGGAGCATTCGTTACGCCGATCTCTTTTTGAAGGATGGTGACGAAACCATTGCCAAGACGTCTTCCGACGTGAACGGTTCCTATGCTCTTACTCCGGAAGTCGATGGCACCTACACCCTCGTGGCCCCTTTGGCCGGGGACTTCGGTGTGGTGATGAACAACACCAACGGAGATGCCACCCCGGAACTTACCTTCATCGTTGATAGTAGTTTGGGCGGCGCTCAGGCGGTCACGTGGACGGACAGTAATTCTTTGGTTCAAGATCGGGATGCTTACTACTGGGCCATGTTTAGTCGCGACTACATCAAAGCCGTCGACCCCGCCTTTGATTTGCTCGACTATCCCATGCCCATTGTGACCGACCTGGTTGACAATGAGTGCAACGCCTTCTGGAATGGAATTGGAATCACGTTCTATCCTGCAGGTCAGCAGTGTGCGAACACCGCGCGGTCGGCCTCGGTCGTCATTCATGAGTACGGCCACGGCATCACCGACTTTGCCTATCGCCCTTTCACGCCTTCCGGTGCCATGCACGAAGGGTTTTCCGATTACTTCTCTGCCACCATTCTGAATGATCCTATTATTGGGCACGGGTTTACCGGCCCGGGAACTTCAATTCGCAACATCGAGCCCGACCGCAGAGTTCCCGACGACGTTGTGGGGCAGGTCCATACCGATGGTTTAATTATTGCGGGTGCCCTGTGGGACGTACGAAAAGAACTCGGATCGGCCGTTACCGACCAATTGTTTCACTTTGCACGCTTCGGATACTCGGACAACTTCGACGACTACTTCTTCGATTTCCTTCTTGAAGACGATGACGACGGCAATGTCTACAACGGAACTCCGAACTTTGCCGTGATCGTCGACAACTTCAAGTTGCATGGCATTGGCGACTACTCCATCAACGTGTCTCACGAAAAGTTAAAAGACAGTGAAGACACTTCGAAGTCTTTCGATTTTACGGCCTCGTTTCTCAGTATCTTTCAAATCGATGCTTCTTCCGTGGAGCTGCACTTAAAAACCGAGCGCGATGGTTCCACGACCACGGAAACCCATGCCATGAGTCCCACCGGTGAAACACGAGAGTTCACCTACAATCTCACGCCTCAGATGGAAGGGACGAAAATCAGCTATTGGTTCACCTCCGCCGATACCACGGGAGGCACAAGTACCTATCCTGAGGGTGGGGAGGAAGATCCCTTTACCTTTACGGTGGGTGTCGACATTACTCCTCCAACCATCGCCCACACGCCGCTTTCAGATCAGCCCGTGGATCACGACGGCATCTCCGTCATTGCCGAGGTTTCCGACAACCTTGAGCTTGGGGTGGGGGATGTCCTAGCTCAGTTCACCCAGAACGAGTTAGAGCCAGACAAGTTCGAGCTTTTGCCTTTGTCCGGTGATCGTTTCGCTGGAGAGTTCACCCTGAAAGCTTGGGATGTGGGTGACCTTATTGCCTACAGTATTTCGGCCGAGGATTTGGCGTCAGACGCGAATATGGCCTTAAACCCCGAGAAGGGTGACTATTCCTTTGAGATCGTCAACGGGGTTGGCCGGAATTTCGAAGCCACCGACGGTGCGCTTGTTGCCGACGGTGGAACCTGGGAGTGGGGTGCGCCAAGCTTCTTCCTAGAGAGCGGCGCCTCCGGCTCAAACGCCTGGGTTACGAATCTTGATGGGCCCTACGACAACAATGTTGGGGCAGAGCTCACCATGGGGCCGATAGATCTGAGTACTTGGGACAAAGCCGTGCTCCGATTCAATCATGCTTACGACATTGAAC
>JABDJR010000189.1 GCA_013003415.1 Candidatus Eiseniibacteriota bacterium
TTCCCGGTTCGCCCAGGGCGTCGGCGGGGGAGAACCCTTCCAGGTCATCGGCTCCATAGCTGGGTTTTAAGGGAATGCCGGAAGAGGTTTCGAACTTGTCCTTGCGTTCGCGACTCAAGCCGACTCCTCCTCAAGATGAAGATCAACCAAAGGCGCATCTTGGTCGACCACGTCGCCATCTTTCACGTGAACCTTCGTCACTTTGCCACCTTGAGCGGTTGTGAGTTCGTTTTGCATTTTCATGGCTTCCACCACTACTACTGGCGAGCCGGCTTCCACCAGGTCGCCTTCACTCACCATCACCTTCACCACCGAGCCCGGCATGGGGGAGACAATGTTTTCATCACCGCTGGCCGCGGCCCCCGAGGCGTCTTTGGCTCGAGCCCAGAGTTCGTTCACCACCGCCACATGAAAGGCGTCACCGGAGACAAACACGTCCAGCCCATCGCGCCAGGGCACGGTCAGTGCTTCGTAGGCGCGCCCGTCAATAATCATGGATCCCGTGAGGTTCGCTAGCGAGTGGTGGAGGTCAACGACATGATCTTGTTCGTCCACGCGAACGATCAGCTGCTCGCCTCCTTCAATCACGTGAACTTCCAACTCCCGATCTTCGATGGTGACAATGTAGGTGGTCTTCATCGTCTACCGTCCAAACTTTCTGCCACGGCCGGCAAGCTTCCAGGCACTCATGGCTCCGGAGTCACTTTGCTTTGTGGGTCGCGTGCGGCGAGCTTCTTCGTGGGTAGCTAATACAGCCGCCACAATGGCGGCTAGTTCGCGATCTTCGCGTTGGCTGCGGGGAATGCCTTGGAACTCACGCTCCAGCAAACCCGTGTCCATACGCCCTTCAATGAACTCAGGGCTATTCACAAGTCGCCGATGATAGGCAATGTTGGTCCGCAAACCCGCCACCATGATTTCGCGCAGCGCTCGTGACATGCGTTTGCGCGCCATTTCTCGATCGGCACCGTAGGCAATGAGCTTGCCCAGCATGGGGTCGTAAAAGCGCGAGACTTCGAAGCCTTGGTGAACCCCCATGTCGTTTCGAATTCCCGGTCCCGAAGCCATTCGCAGCTGGCTGATGGTGCCCAATGAGGGCAAAAAGCCGTGAAAGGGATCTTCCGCATAGATGCGGCATTCGATAGCCCAGCCTTTGGGCGATAGATCTTCCTGTTTCCAACTTAGCGGTTGGCCCGCTGCCACCTGAATCTGTTCGTGCACCAAGTCGACGTTGTAGACCAGCTCCGTCACCGGATGCTCGACCTGCAGGCGTGTATTCATTTCCAAAAAGAAGAACTCGCCCTGTTGATCCATGATGAATTCGACGGTTCCCGCGCCCACGTAGTCGACCGAACGGGCAACTTTGATAGCCGCTTCACCCATTTCAGCGCGCAAGGCCTCGTCGACGACCATGGACGGGGCCTCTTCAATGACTTTTTGATGGCGCCGCTGTAGGGAACACTCTCGTTCGCCCAAATGCACAATGTTGCCGTGAGTGTCACCGAAGACCTGGATCTCGATATGGCGAGGCATTTCAATGTAGCGCTCTAAATAGACCGTAGCGTCGCCGAAGGCGCCCTGAGCTTCCCCCCGAGTGAGGTCGAAGGCCGACTTCAGTTCGTCTTCATCGCGAACAATGCGCATCCCCTTGCCGCCACCTCCGGCAGAAGCTTTCAGCATGATGGGGTAGCCCACATCTTTTGCCGCAATCAGCGCGGCTTCGACCGTTTCTACCGGATCGGGAGTTCCAGGAACGATGGGAGCACCGGACTCCAGTGCCGCAGCACGAGCTCGCAGCTTGTCACCCATGGTGAGAATGGCTTTTGAGCTGGGGCCAAAGAATTTCAGACCCGCGGCTTCGACTTTCTCGGCAAAAGCGGCGTTCTCGGAGAGGAAGCCATACCCCGGATGAATAGCCTCGGCTCCACTGGCCAAAGCAACTTCCAAAATCTTGTCCGCACGCAAATAAGATTCATTCGAAGGGGCGGGACCAATGCAGTAGGCCTCGGTGGCGAAGCGAACATGCAGAGCGTCGCGATCCGCTTCGCTAAACACCGCTACAGACTCGATGCCAAGTTCACGCAAGGCGCGAATGACGCGCACCGCGATCTCGGCTCGGTTGGCGACTAGAACTTTCTTAAACGGGGGCTTTGATGAGGCAGGCTGGTGAGGCGTCATAGGTCGAAAAGGTTACCCTTTTGGGGTCTCTCAAACAAGGCTTGGAGCAAGACTTACCCATGTTCCTATCGATCGACCCGAGAAGGGGTGAAACCAACCCCTGGCCGGTCTGAAAAAGCGGATCGGCCTAAAAACCCGTTAACAAGGTTTTAGGCCTGAACTGCGCGTGTGGACTCCGGATTTTAGAATGATATAATTTGCCGGCGCTAAACCAGAGTGCCTTCAGGGCGCTCTGGAGCGCCTTTAGGCTATCCATTATGAACAGCATTATTCTTACTTTTTCGGTGCTCAAGCCGGAAACCTCATTTCGATTCAGTCCGTTTCGCGGTTGGGGCTAGACCCCATCGCCTGAGATCGCTGTACCCAAAACTTAGCTAAAGAAGGGACCAAAACGGTCCCGCAAATTGCCCCAACGGGCTGGAGAATATGTGATGTCCACTGATTTGCACGCGGCCTTGGACCCCCAAGACGTCTTTCCGACACTGAAGAAATCCATCTTGGTCGACGGTTACAGCCTTGTGGTCGACTTGAAGAAAAGCAAAGGTTCGACGCTGGTCGATGCGGCTACGGGGAAGTCTTACCTCGACTTCTACACCTATTTCGCAAGTTTGCCCCTGGGTCACAACCATGAAGCCATGTTTGAACCGGCGTTTCAAAAGAAACTCATGCGGGCCGCAATTTCGAACCCTGCCAATAGCGATGTCTACACGGTGGAGTACGCTGAGTTCGTTCATAGCCTCCAGCGTGTAGCCCAACGCGACTATCTCGACCACGCTTTCTTTGTGGCGGGTGGTGGCCTCGCGGTTGAGAACACTTTGAAGGCAGCCTTCGACTGGAAGACGCGCAAGAATCTTAAGGCTGGTGTGCATGCCGAGTACGGAATGCAGGTTTTACACTTCAAGCAGGCCTTCCATGGCCGCACCGGGTACACGCTCAGCATCACCAACACTTCCGATCCCCGGAAGACGATGTACTTCCCGAAATTCGATTGGCCTACCATCGATAACCCCAAGATCGTGTTCCCCATGGAAGGGGAAAACCTTGAGCTAACGAAGGCTTGGGAGTGCGCGGCCAGCCGGCAGATTCGCTCCGCCTGCGAGAAGCACGGACCGGGTATTGCGGCTTTAATCATTGAGCCCATTCAGGGTGAAGGTGGCGACAACCACTTCCGGAATGAGTTCATGCGCGAGCTGCGCCAGTTGTCGGACGAGTTTGAGTTCATTCTCATCTACGACGAGGTGCAAACCGGAGTCGGCCTCACGGGTAAGTTCTGGGCTCATGAGCACTTTGGTCCCGACGCGCGTCCCGATGCCATCTCTTTCGGTAAGAAGATGCAGGTTTGCGGCATGTTGGCCGGACCGAAATTCGAAGAGATCGATGATCACGTCTTCAATGTCTCCAGTCGTATCAACTCCACCTGGGGTGGCAACTTGGTCGACATGGTTCGTTCCCAGCAAATCCTCGACACCATTGAGTCGGAAAACTTGGTTGAGAACGCGCGCTTACGTGGCGAAACCCTTTTGAATGCGCTGCAAGAACTTGAGAAACGAAACGACTTGGTTTCTCAGGCGCGTGGCAAGGGTCTCATGTGTGCTTTCGATCTTCCCGATGGGGAAATGCGCGATCGCGTGCTCGAATCGGCTCGGAACCACGGTCTTTTGGGACTGGGTTGCGGCGACCAGAGCATTCGCTTCCGTCCTGCCTTGACTATTACCGATGCGGAGATCACGAAAGGCGTCGACATTCTCGAAGAGGCGATTCAAAACCTCTACGGGTAGAAACGTCGAAACGAATCTCGTTTCCAGAAATGAAAGGGGAGGGCCAACCGGCTCTCCCCTTTATCTTTAATCCCCACGGCTCAAATACGGCGATGCAGGGTTTCAGAACCTGATCTAGACTAGGCAACCCCCACGCAAACACCCTGCGTGATAGGAGGTCTGGAGAATCCCTTGCTATTAGCTGGATTAGCCCAAGGGGCGGATCGTGGCCAAAATCGGACCTTGAGGGTCTGGACGGACGATGTGAGCGACCAAGAGATTCAGGTTTTGAATCTTGAGGGCTTGGCTGTGGCGAGCACGTTTCAGAGTTTGCCTCTGCCACCGCCTCTCCTGCAGCCGGAGATCGCATCCATGTTTCCGCGTCGGCTCTTTGAAATCACGGAACTGAGCCCGAATACGATCTATCGCATTCGCCTAGGGGAAGAAGAGACGACCGCGCGTACCCTTCCCGACCCAGAAAGCGAACTCAACTTGGTGTTGGGTTCGTGCTTTTGGCAAGACGGAGATCGTGGGCGTCTATGGCGTGGTGCCCAAAAACTCTTACACCCCCTCGATTTTCCTCATCTCAAAATCCTTTGCGGTGATCAGATTTATCTTGATGAACCCACCTTTGGTTTTCTTGGTATGGGAGTCAGTGCGAAAGAGGGAACCCGGGAGCGCTATCAGAGATACTGGGAGGACGACAGCTATGGCAACTTCCTGCGTCTCGGTTGCAGCGTGTTCACCCCCGATGATCACGAGGTGTGGAACGACTATCCATTCAACCCGTTCTGGTTGTCCCGAACATGGACAAGGTCCAAACGCGAGAAACATCGGGAATACGCCCTGGCCGGACTCGCGGCTCACCAGACGCTCACGAACCCGGCGGCCCAGTCTTGGTTTAGTGTGGATCTAGGTCCGGTGAGTCTGTTTGTAACCGATATCCGAAGCCAAAGAACAAAGCAGTCTCTGTTTGGGGACGGTGCCACCGGGGAAAACCAAAGGAAGGCTCTCGAGGCGTGGGGGAGTTCTCTTACCAAACCGGGCTTCTTAGTTTTGAGTCAGCCGCTTTTCCAAGACCCGGAAAGCCGGCAGTTCGGAATCACCACCGATCACAATATTCTGTACTTCAAAGACGATGCTCGGTTTCTGTGGAACTTGGTGGAACAGGCGCCTCATGACATCGTGACCCTCGCCGGAGACATTCACTTGTCCCGTTCCGTTTCGTGGGCATCTCCCCAGGGGCGCCATTGCCACGAAATCGTTTCTTCTCCATTGAGCCTTTTAGGCAGTAACTATCCGGACCGACCCATTGAAGCGCCTCCAGAGGTGTACCCGGATGAGCAGGTGCGCCGGGCCACCACCCACTACGCCACCCGAAACAACAGTTTTGCTTTTCTAAGAATCACTCCCGGGGAAGACGGTGTTTTGGTCTGCGCAGAATCGAGACAGTTGCCAAGTTCGATTGTGGCCGCTTCCATGCTCGAAGATCGCCGGGCATGCTCCTATTCTTTTCGCATCCGCTAGGTTCGATTCCGGAGCGGTCGTAAGGCTGATTAAATGGGGTTTGGGGCAGAATTCCCAAATCGGGATTCTTGCATTTGGACCGCTCCAACCAAGGTCTCGGCTAGTTTTTCTGGGATCCTGTCGTATACTCAACAGACACTTCTACTCACTCAAGTGGTCTTCAAGACCGCACCCCTTTGGTTCCCCCCCGGAGGTCTGATGCCCGTCTCCTCAAACATGCAAGGCAAAGTTGTCACGGTGACGCGATACATCATGGAGATGGAGCGCAATATCCCCGACGCAACCGGAGATTTCTCCAACTTGCTGTCCGAGATCACCCTGGCTGGAAAAATGATCCAGCGCGAAGTTTCCAAAGCTGGTCTGGTCGATGTTCTCGGCAAAACCGGTACCGTCAACGTTCAGGGCGAAGAGGTCATGAAGCTCGACGCCTTGGCCGATCGCATTATTTATCAAGCGCTGGACCATACGGGTTTGTTGTGTGTCATGGCATCCGAGGAAGAAGAAGATGTTCTGCATATTCCACCGGAGTATCCCTGCGGTAAGTATGTGCTCAATTACGATCCTCTTGATGGCTCATCGAACATCGAGGCCAATGTCTCTATTGGAACCATTTTCTCCATCCACCGGCGCGTCACTCCCGGGAATGGGCACGGTACCGAAGTCGATTGCATGCAACCCGGCTTCAAACAGGTTGCGGCCGGCTATCTCGTCTACGGGTCAAGCTGCATGTTGGTGTTTACCACTGGGCAAGGTGTGCACGGGTTTACTTTAGATCCCAGCATGGGCGAGTTTCTCCTTAGCCACGAGGACATTCGCATTCCCGGTAGCGGCAACATTTACTCCGTGAATGAAGGAAATCGGGAGCTTTGGAGCCAAGGTACAAAGGACTATGTCGACGGCTTGCGCGATCCGGGTAAAAGAAACGGTAGCGGCCCCTACAAGTCGCGGTACATCGGAAGCTTGGTCGCCGATTTCCATCGCACGCTTTTGTACGGAGGAATTTTCCTCTATCCCAGTGACACTTCGAGCCCCCAGGGGAAACTGCGTCTGCTGTACGAAGCGGCCCCACTAGCCTTCATTGTGGAGCAGGCCGGCGGTATGGCGGTGGACGGAACGTCTCGACGGATCATGGATATTCTTCCCGACGAGCTGCACCAACGCACGCCGTTGGTGATCGGGAGTCGCGAGAACGTCGAAGACTATCTCAAGTCCGATCGTTAGGCGAAATTCCCTAGGGAATCGGTAGGTCGAAGAGCAACACCACCTGGCCCCTCCCCGGATTGTGCGCTACCGCAAGCACGCGCTGAATGGGACTCCAAGCCAAACCCCTCGGATCGAATAGAGAGGGGAAGATCGAGACAGCATGGGGCGAAAAGATGTGCTGCACCCGAACCTCAAACGCTTGCGTTTCGGAAGGCCCCTGAACATAGGCCACCGGACGATCCCCAAAAGGTGACCAAGCCGGCAGCTGGCAGAACCCTTCTGTCTTCATGGTGTCCGGGGAGCTCGGCGCAAACCCTTCGATAAACGCGAACAAGATGTTTCCGTTGAGTTGCCACGCCAGGCGATTGATGTCCTGTCGAGGATCCCAGGTTGGTTGGCGTCCCAAGGTGGTGGTGGCGGTGTTCGTGCTGGTCAGGAAACCGTCTTCCGTTTCCGACCACAGGAGCTGGGCCGCTTCAGGCTCGAAACTCTCGGTCACGGAATAGGCTAAGCGATTCTCGTCGGCCGCAATGCCGTAGGTGTTTCCGTTTCTGAGAATTCCTGTGTCCTGGATTTGATTGATGTGGCCGTCGTCTTCCGGATTAAAGATCCGAGCCACCAACAGGTCTCCACGTCTGGAAGTCCAGGCTAGGTACTCATCGTCGCCCAAGATGCCGATCTTCTCGCCTAAGGTTACATTGGCGGTCACCAGGGTCGCGTTGGGTTGGCCCGTTTGGGGAGTGAGAGCCGAGGAGTACATCCCGGTTCCGAATTCGGTGGTATGCGCGGTGTACACAATGCCGGCACCGTTCTTCAAGAACGTAACCGGGCCAATCTCTTCAATATCCTCTCTTCCGAGGTCCATGATTTCGAACTGCGTGTCCCGGGCCACGAAGGTGATGGAGTCGGCCGAGTTGTGGGCGGTCTGGACATCGATGAACTGTTCCGAAT
>JABDJR010000245.1 GCA_013003415.1 Candidatus Eiseniibacteriota bacterium
ACAGTCATAAACAGTCATGAATAGGAGAGGGAGATGGCTCGTCGAAACCAACCCATGGAACCTCTGGCCAAAGAAATCTGCGAAGCGGTTCGTCAGGCCGCGAACGAGTGGATACGGAACGTAGAACTTCGTGACGGCGTGATCAATGGCCCCGATATGGATGTGCCTCCCGGCGGGTTTGCCAGCCGTGTAAACTTTGCCACCGCCCTCCAGACGAAGCTTCAGGGGAGGCGCGTGGACCTAAACGTATCTCGCGGTCTCAGCCAAGAAGTGGCCTCCGCCTGGGACGCCTGGGCCTCCAACTTTCGCATGACCTTGCGCGGTATTTATCCCTCCTTTGCTGCCGTGGCAAGCCCCCGCGCGCCTCGCACTCAAGGCCAGGGCACTTTTCCGTTATCGCAGGGTATGTCTTCGGGGGAAATGCGACTCGGGGCAAAAGAACTTGAGCGCCGGCTTTTGACCGGTACGCGACTCAATCGTTCTTCGGAGCAAGCCCAGGTGTTTGCCCAGGTTGCCGAATGGATCGATAGCAGTTTCGCGGCGTGGAAACTTCAGGCGCAAATCGACGGAACATCGCAATCGGGAGAGGGGGACACGCCGGTGTTCCCACCCTTCGTGCCCGTGGGTCCGGTCCTCGCCGGTGACAACCTGCCCGTCCCGGGTCCAATCGCGGCCGTGGTCAAGGGTCCTCAGTTCGGGCTCCCGATCGGTTAGACGATGAATCGCCGCGTTCTACTGATCAACCCGCCGTCACCCGAGGGCATGGGTTCCCCGTTACTGGGCCAACAATACGTGGCCGCCTCCTTACTGCAAAACGAGTGCGAAGTGCGCGTGATCGACGCGGCCGGAAGACACTTCCATCACGACACGAGTTGGATCGTGGAGCAGTGCCTCGATTTCCAGCCCGCCGTGATTGGGTTTGGTTTGTTTTCGCGCTGGGTGTTTCATGCGTACCAACTCGCGGAGGTGTTGAGCCAGGCCGGCCCCTGGACCATGGTGGCCGGTGGCGCGCACACGACGGTGCGACCTCGCGAGACCTTAGACCATGGGTTCGACATTGCGGTCACTGGGGAAGCGGAGGAAAGCTTTCCCGAGCTGGTTCACGCTCTAGCCACGGGCGTTGACCCGGAAGCCATCTCGGGTGTGGTTACTCCCGCCGGGAATGGCTGTAACCCGGCCCGACGCATTCAGGATCTCGATGCGTTAGCGTCTCCCGCCACCGCGCACGCTCTCTACGACCCGGCCTGGTACAACAAACGCGGCTTGGTGAAAGCGCCGGGGGGACTCATCACCAGCCGAGGTTGCCCGGCGCGCTGCACGTTCTGCGCGAACTATGTCACGGGACGAAAGTTTCGCCACCGCTCCGCCGCGAATGTGGTTGCCGAGATACAAGAATGGCATGCACTCTCAAACATGAGCTTCTTTCCCTTTTGGGACGACGCCCTCACCGCCAACCCTCACGCACTCAGCAAGCTCTGCGACGAGTTCGAAGGCGCCTTCGACTTTCCTTTCGCCTTTGGCGCCATCACCCGCGCCAACATGGTGACACCAAAACTTCTGAAACGCATGCGCGAGGTTGGGCTTCGCCATGTGAACTTCGGAGTAGAAAGCGGAGACGATGTGATTCTCAAGATCATCAAGAAGGGCATCAAAACCGATCACGTGGTGCGCGCTCTGGAGTGGGCCAAGGCCGAGGGCTTATCCACCGCCTGCAACTTCATGCTGGGATTCCCCGAAGACACCCCGGCGACTCTGGAACGTACGCTCGCTTTCATGAAACGGATCGCACCCCTCACCGACACGTTTAGCACCCTTGGCGTCGCGGTTCCTTTTCCCGGCACACCCCTTTACGAAGATCATCACGAGCACTACGGGTTCACCGAGTGGTGGCTACGCGAGGACCACAGTCACTACGAACCGTTCCCCGATCCCAACGATACCGAAAGGTTCTGTCGTCACTACATCGACGACAAGAACTTAGAGCTCAACTTCTTCAACTACGAGAGCGACACCCAAGCCATGATGCGCAAGTGCCTAAAATTTAAAGGTGAGCACAATCTGAAGAAGATGGGCTTGCTCAAAGACCCCGTATTCTCCCCGGAGCCGACGGCCAGCCTCGACGCGCCCCCTTCGCGGGAAGCACACTCCCAACCTACTGCCCTTGCCGGGGAGAGGTCCTCATGAACCCCACGGTCGCGCCGACCTTCACCGAACTCCATCCTGTGGGGCCAGACACGCCCAACGCTGAACTTCGGACCTTTGCAAAAGAAGCGGGGTACTTGTTCTGCCCGGGACTCCTTCCCCCTGATCGTGTTGATGCGCTAGCCAATGTTTATCGCGAGTACGCGCGTGAGGCCGGGTTGATGCAGCTCGACAATGATCTGCAAACCGATAAAGCCAAAGACACGCGAATGGGTTTGGAAGAAAA
Source organism: Candidatus Eiseniibacteriota bacterium (assembly GCA_013003415.1). Taxonomy (GTDB): domain Bacteria; phylum Eisenbacteria; class RBG-16-71-46; order JABDJR01; family JABDJR01; genus JABDJR01. Next base: position 2,429 of record JABDJR010000245.1, read on the forward strand.
CCCGGTGTGGGTAGGTCTACAGGTGAAAGCGCAGAACCACGATGCCATGTGGCGCCTAGGAGATTCGCGTGAGACGCACGATATGTTGGATCGCGCAACCGATGGATCGAGTTACTTGTTCCTGAGCTACGCGAACTGTTGCCGCATGGTGTCGCCGCACCCAGAGATTCGGACCAAGCCTCACCAAGACGCGCACTATGTCACCGATCCCAAACGCCATTGGACGGTGTGGATTCCGCTAACCGATTGCCCTCGTGAACTAGGTGGGCTTGCGGTTTCCCCCGGTTCCTATCGTCTTGGACTCTTACCGCACTTCGGAAAAGGCATTGTCGATGCCGGTGCCGAAACGCCAGAAGATCTAC
>JABDJR010000225.1 GCA_013003415.1 Candidatus Eiseniibacteriota bacterium
GGTTACAACCCTTGCAAGGGCGTGTTGGATCGCTTCCCCACGCCGTGCTGTTTGGAAACGGGTTGCGAAAGTCAGGATCCGCTCTATTGCCAGTTTCTAGGTGGGGTTCCTCAGCCCTTGGGAACGACGTTGAAGGAATGCTTAGCCAATTGTGTGGTTGCGACAGAGCGCAGTAGCTGGGGACGCATCAAACAGAAATACGATTAAGCCACTCCTCACTTCATTCCTATGGCAACAAACCCGGTGCACTTGGCCCGGGTTTCTTGTTTGTAGGCGCAACTCGACCCTGCCTAGCGCCTGTTCGTCGAGATCTCGAAACGCCCCAAGCGGAATCCCGTAGTATGCGATGGAAGGGACACCCCAAACGCATGAAATTGATTTCCGCTTTCGTAAATCAAACCCGCCGACCTCGCGCGGGCTGGCGCATCGCTATTGGCCTCGTGGCCATGATGGTTGTGATCGCGGTGCTGGCCACGGCGGTGGACGCCACGGAAGTACCGCTCATTGAGAGCTTCCTCTGGCAACTCTTGGCGGTACCGCTTTTGATTGGGTTGGCGAAACTGTTGGCGCGTATGGATCGGCGCTCCTTTAAAGAGTATGGACTTTCGCTTCAACTCAAACGTTTGGCGGCGGGCTTATTCTTGGGCGTGTTTTTGGTAGGTCTGATTTGGCTACTGCTGCGTGGGCTGGGTTGGATCGAAGTCATCGACACTTTCTATATACGTTATTCCGCTCCTTTTGCTTTGGGCTTTCTCGCTTTCGCCTTGCGCTATGCCTCGGTAGGAATCTTTGAAGAGTTGTTCCACCGTGGTTTTCTGATTACCAACTTTGCCGAAGGGTTAAACGGGGCCAAGCCAAAACGCTTTCTCGCTGCTTTTCTTGCTTCCGTGTTGTTTGGTTTGCTGCATCTCACCAACGACGGTGCCACGGTTTGGGCGGGGGTGAACCTTATTCTCTTGGGGCTCGTGTTTGCCTTGCCCTTTGTATGGTCGGGGAATTTGTCGTTTTCGATCGGGCTTCACGCGGCGTGGAACTTTGCTATGGGCCCCATCTTCGGCATGCCGGTCAGTGGTTACGAACCTCGAGTTGCGGTTGCCTTGAGTGAGGCAACTGGGCCGTCTTTCTGGACCGGCGGGACCTTCGGTCCGGAAGGCGGCTTTCTTACGACACTCATACTCGGGACAACGCTTATCCTATTCGCTCTCATGCCGCGCAAACTGGGGAAATCAGGCTCTAAGTAGGTCTTTTCCGCTGATTCCCAAGGCCCATTTGAAATTGCTGTTCGTCCACAAGAACCTCTGCGTTAAGTTGGATAGAAGCGTCGCCGTGGGCAATGAAGCTCACCCAGCCCACCTATCCCCGGAGGTCCACCATGTTCGTGAAGCGTGCTATCCCCTTTTCCCTCGTGCCTCTGTTGGTCTTGGTAGCTCTGTTCAGTGGCCCTCTCGTCTCCACGAGTACAGCGGGAGTATTCATCGTCAGCGACTTAAGCGACTCTGGCCCTGGGACTCTGCGGGATGCGATGACCTCCGCAAATCTGAGTCCCGGTCCCGACGACATCTTCTTTGCCGTTGATGGGGTGATCGGTTTAACGAGTGACCTCCCAGACTTGACGGACGATGGGACTCGTATCTTAGGGGACAGCGGTCCCAGTGTGTGTGCCGGAACGCCTAAGGTAACTCTTGTCAACTTGGGGGCCACTTCGGGCATTCGAATCCTAGGTGCAGACAACTGCGAAATCCGAGGCCTAGAAATTGTCGGGTTTGTTTTCGGGATCGAGATTGCCTCCGGAGCTTCGGACAATATTGTTGGTGGGTCAGGCGCCTGCGAACCCAACGTTTTGGATAGCAATGATTTTGGGGTCTATGTCGTTGACCCCGGTACCGACTCAAACGTGATCCGAGCGAACACCATTAAATCCAGCACCCTCTATGGCGTGAGTGTTTCCGATGGTCCTGCGTTTACCGAAGTTGGGGGAATTGGTTTGTTGGGTAACTCCATCATTGGAAGTGGATTGGATGGGATCTTAGTGCAGAGTCTGGGAGTGCCGACGCTGCATACTGGGATTTACGAGAACTGTCTTGGCTGCGAAGTGGCAACCGGCGATACCACGGGGAACGGCGGGGCTGGCCTGCGAATCGATGGAGCCGACAGCACGTTTGCTTGGGACAACCTCATCCTTGCGAACTCTGGTTCCGGGATTGTCATTGAAGGGGGAGCTCACGGAACAAGGACGCAGTTTAATTCGATTGGAGTCCAGATGTTCACCCCACCTCAGGGAAATCAAGGGGAGGGCGTGGAGATTCGAGGTGGGGCTCAGGGGTCCTACATTTCCGACACCATTGAGGGGAATTTTAGAAGCGGCGTTCTGATCTCCGGTGCCGGCACAGACAACAATCGTGTTCACCAGTCGAGTATACGATCCAATACGGAGTGGGGCGTTCGGATCAGCAACAATGCAAAGCACAACGTTGTCTTTGATTCTGGTATCGACCTCAATCGCCAGGGAGGAATCTTTGCCGAGGCCGGATCAGATTCAAGCACCATTAGGTACTGTGTCATTGGTGGGACGGCAAGCTTAGGAAACATGGGGGAGGGTATCGCGGTTGGAGACAATGAGTACACGCTGATCACCGAGAATGTCATTTCTGGAAACTCGGCCTCCGGGATTGCAATCTTCTTTGGTGCATCGAACACTAGCATCTTCGGAAACACCATTGGGCTTGAGTCAAATGGGAGTACTGTCGCAGCTAACGGAAACAACGGAATTCAGGTAGAAGGAATTGCGACTCAGATTGGAGGGTTTGGAGAGTTGCCAAACGTCATTAGCGGCAATCAAGAGTGGGGAATTCGCATTGGCGGGACAACCACAGCCAGCCAGTTCACCAATGTGATCAACAACTCGATTGGTGTAGACAGATTCGGAAACCCGGCCGGAAACGGTTTTGGGGGTATCAAGTGCGATGTCAACTCAAACGGAACGACCATCGGTGGTTTTCCAACCCAACCCATGGGTTCTAACGTCATCAAGCATAATGGCGGGCCCGGAGTTCGGGTCGAGGGGACCGTGAGCTTTCCATCCAACCAACACTCGATTGTTGAAAATCAGATTAGCGACAATGCAGGAAAAGGAATCGACCTTGTGGGTACGGGGAACGATGGGATTCCAGCTCCCACGGTAACAGGGGCCACGGTGAGTTCCGCACAGGGTACGGTGAACCACCCAGGGTTCGAGGTGTTGATTCTGGTCTTCTACGATGCCGGTGATGAAGGTTGCAACTACGTTGGGAATGTAACCGTTCCCATCGGGCAGACAAACTGGGCCCTCAATGGGGTTCAGATTCCCACCGGTTCCAGGGTTACGGCCACCGCAACTTCAGCATGGCCTTCGATCGGTTCTCAAACTTCCGAGTTTGCCCCGCACTTTGTCATGGCTCAGTTGGACGCGGGAGACACGGCCGCTTTGCCCACGTCGATGAAGCTGACCTTAGCCAGTGCAAATCCGTCTCGAAGCGGACGAGCCCAACTGCAGTTTGCGGTGCCAAGGGAAGTCCAAGGTGTGGTGCGCGTCTATAGCGTCGATGGTCGCATGATTAGAGAGCTTGAGAACGGAATGTTTCAAGCGGGAACGCACCAGCTGAGTTGGGATGGCCGGGATGCCTCGGGCCGAGCGGTGGCTAGCGGAACCTATTTGATGAGAGCAAGAACGAAAGAGGAAAGCCATGGAGTTCGGGTAACGTTGCTACGTTAAGGTGGCTACGTTAGCCACTGCGTTCTCCATCCACTTCTAAAAACAGAAAGCCCCGGCTCTTAATGAACCGGGGCTTTTTAAGTTTGTTCTCGGCCGAAAGCCGAAGAAACGAAACCAAGCTTAGTGCGAGATTTTTGGATCCATGCCTTTGGCGGCTTCGATCCATCCCTGCACCACGCTTTGAGCCGGAGTGGCGCGAGCCAACTTCTTTTCGCCGTTCACTTCTTCCATTTTGGTGGCGAGGTTTTCGGCGTTCCGGTTACGAAGCTCTTTCACGGTGTCGACACCGGCTGCTTCGAGCAGTTCGCTGTACTGCGGTCCGATACCGCTGACCCGCATGAGGTCGGCCAGGTTGGCCCACTTCAAAAGCTGGCCTTCGCTAAGTCCGGTGCTTTCGGCAACTGTCTTGCGTCCGGCTTTGTCGCAGCAAAGGGTCAAAAAGTCATCGGTGGTCGAGATCTTGGCGCCCGCGAGTTTCTCAGCGTAGGCGGGACCAATTCCTTCAATTTCATCAATTTTGTAAGACACGTTTCAATCTCCTTAAGGGCGAAATCGTCAGTCAAAACGGGCTTCTATTATCCTCGCCGAGGCGATTTCTTGCCAGTTTTCTCCGCTATTTTAGACCGACAAACGGCCGAAAAGTCACGTAGAACGCCCTATTTATGCGCTTTCTTGGACTTTTCCGGCGATATTCCAAGGGTTTTTAGGCGTGAAGTTAAGGTCGTGGCTGGAATCCCAAGCAGGCGCGCTGCTCCCCGGGGTCCGCTGATCCGGCCACCGGTTTTGGCCAAAGCGCGTTTGAGATTGGTTTTCTCCAAGGCTTCAAACTCTGCCTCGGTCAGAACTTGAGCCGGGAGCTCAACTCCCACACTCAAAGGGCCCTCAAGGCGTCGGTACTCCAGCCAAGAGAGAAGGGAGGGGACATTGCCGCGCCAGGGTTGCTCCGCGATCCATTCTTTATCCGCAGCCATAAGGCTCGGAGGATTGGGGAGACTATCGAGCAAAGTCTCCAAGAGTTCCGGAAGATCTTCCGGCCGTTCCCGAAGGGGAATGGTTTCAAGGCGGAGGACAACTAGGGTGTGAAATAGATCGGGATGGTCTTCCCGCCAGCTGGAGAGATCGTTCTCGCAGGTGGTGACGAAGCGATCTGGGTGGGGATCTTTGCTCAAGACCTGGAGGAGCGTGTCGGCGAAGGGGCCCTCGAGTTGATCTAAGTGGTGCAGAATCACGGTTTGGT
>JABDJR010000229.1 GCA_013003415.1 Candidatus Eiseniibacteriota bacterium
CATGGTGGCCGAGCAGGTGTTGATCATGAGGAAGCCGTCGTCGAAGAGGTGATCGAGCATGAGCTTAAGCTTCGCCGCTTCTTCCGGCGATAGAAACGCCTGGCGATAGTTGTGCGGCATTTCTGCCTTCATGTGTACGCGGAACATGGAGCCGCCACCGGTGACACAAGCGGTAGCACCGGTTCGGCCAATCGCTTCGCGGATGCCGTTCATGGCCCGCTCGGCCAGTTTGTTGACGTAGGCCACCGCTTCCCGATCATAACGCTCTAGGGCCGTAAGGCCCGCGGTCATGGTGACCGGGTTCGCAGAGAACGTCCCCGAGTGGGGGAACAGCACTTTCTTGGCCAGCGGGTTCATGACATCCATCACTTCGCGGCGACCGGCAATGGCTCCCACGGGGAAACCGCCACCGATCATCTTGCCCATGGCGGTGAGGTCGGGCTCGAGACCGTTGTACCACTCTTGCGCGCCCCCATAGTTGCAGCGGAAGGTGATGACTTCGTCCATCACCAGCAACGCTCCATGCGCGCGCGTCCAATCGCGCAATGCCATGGCGTAGTCCGCATCGACCGGTCGCAATCCCACCCGATGGGACATGGGGTCGAGCAGCACGCAGGCGAGATCATCTTTGTGTTCGTTCAAGAGAGAAAGAGTTAGGCCAATGTCGTTGCAGGGGAGAATGACCACATCGTTCAGCACACCGGCCGGCGTGCCGTAAGCTACCGGGACACCGGTGGGACGGTTGTTGTCACCCCAAGTCGCAGGCGACGCAGTTTGGCTCACCTCTGCGTAGTCGTAGAGCCCATGATAGGCACCTTCGACTTTGGCGATCTTGGCTCGACCCGTAAACGCGCGCGAAGCCTTCAGCATGCCCATCACCGCTTCGGTGCCTGAGTTCACGAATCGCAGTGATTCGAAACCGGAGTTGCGCGAAATGAGATGCTCGGCAAAGTCAATTTCGACTTCGGTGGCCACGGTGAACGCACTACCTTTTTCAAGTTGCTTGGTTACGGCGGCGGTGACAGGAGCAAAAGCATGACCGTGAATGAGGGATGCCATGTTGTTGGCAAAGTCGATCCGCTCGACGCCTTCGACATCCGTTACGCGGCAACCCGACGCATGATCCACATACACGGGATGGGGCGCACGCAGCACCGTGTTCCGGCTCACCCCGCCGGGAAGGACTTTCTGGGCGCGTTCGTAAAGTTCGGCGCTAGTAGGGCGATTTCCCGAGGTAGCCATGGCTTTAACTCCGGCTCGCTTCGGGTTCCGAGGCGATGGGCAAGAGGGGGGCGCCGGTGCGTTCGGCAACATAGTCGAAGCTCACCCCCGGCGATAACTCCACCACCCGAAACCCTTCGGGGGTCACGTCGATCACAGCGAGGTCGGTGTAGATGCGGTCGACCACACGCTCGCCGGTTAAAGGAAACGTGCACTTCTCGACCAGCTTGGGATCACCCTTTTTCGTAACGTGCTGCGTGATGACAAAGATCTTCTTCACCCCCGCCACCAAATCCATCGCACCCCCTACCGCAGGGATGGCTCCCGGCGTACCGGTGGACCAGTTGGCCAGGTCACCGTTCGCAGCCACTTGCAAAGCGCCCAAAGCGCAAAGATCAATGTGGCCGCCACGGATCATCATGAAGCTGTCGGCGTGGTGAAAATAAGCCGCACCGGGTAACGCAGTCACTTTGCGTTTCCCCGCGTTGATCAGCTCCGGGTCGCCTTCGCCTTCAGGGGATGGGCCCATCCCAAGTAAACCGTTCTCGGTGTGATAAATCACCTCGCGCCCTTCAGGAATGTAGGACGCGATCAGTTCGGGAATGCCGATGCCCAGGTTCACATAGGCGCCGTCGGGAATATCCAACGCCGCGCGCTTCGCCATTTCTTCGCGGGAGCGCCCGACAACGTCACCGCTGCCGGGGTTCGATGCTTGGCTCATGGGTAGGTGGCTCCTTCCGCCACCAAGACGGATTCGTGTAAGGGGTTCTGGACTTCGATCACGCGATCGACAAAGATGCCCGGCGTGACCACACACTCCGGATCCAGAGCACCCGGCTCGACCACGCTGGTGGCTTGCACCAAGGTGACCTTGGCCGCCGCCGCCATGATGGGAGCGAAGTTTCGCGCCGTCTTGTTGTAAATAAGATTGCCGTGGGTGTCGGCTTGCTTGGCTTTGATGAGAGCAAAGTCGGCCTTGAGTCCGCGCTCCAAAACATAGTCGCGGCCTTCGAAGGTGCGGCGTTCCTTACCCTCTTCCAAAGGCGTACCCACCGAAGTGGCGGTGAAGAACCCGGGAA
>JABDJR010000233.1 GCA_013003415.1 Candidatus Eiseniibacteriota bacterium
GAACCGCTCTAGAACCACACTCTCTTGAGTGGGAACCGAGCCCAGGGCTTTCTGGGTGACGGCTAAATAGTCGACCACCTGATCGGCGGCACCCTCACTCACGGCGGCGGTTTCTTGGAGCCATTCGGAAACGCGATGACGCGCGGCTTCTCGTTCTGGTTTGCTCTCGGAGTCTGCGCCTTCAGCCAGAAGCTTGGCTCCAACCGAAGCGCGCAATTGCGACACGGCAGCAGAAAGTTCGTCGGTTCGGGAGGGGGCTTCACCCAACCAGAAGGGAATGGACGGAGGCAGTCCCTTCGCATCTTCCACCCGAACTTTTCCCGATTCCACTCGCAGAATGCGCCAGGAGGTGTTGCCAAGTTGAAAGATGTCTCCGGCCATGCTTTCGATGGCGAAGTCTTCGTTCAGGGTGCCTACAAACATACCGGAGGGTTCAAGAAGCACCCGGTAGTCGGCGTTGTCCGGAATGGCTCCACCGCTGGTGATAGCGGTGAGGCGTGCGTTCCGACGACCCTTAACGCTGCCGTTGATTTGGTCGTGGAAAATGTAGGCGGCCCGTCGGCCACGACGGGTGGCGAATCCTTCGGCCAGCATCTTTAGCACCGCGTTGAAGTCGTCTCGAGTCAGTTCGCGATAGGGGTAGGCTGAAGTCATGAGCGCAAACAGCTTGTCCGCATCCCAAGTTTCGTTGGCGACGGTGGCTACAATTTGTTGGGCCAGGATGTCCAAGACATTTCGAGGCATCTGGATGCGGTCGAGCTCCCCACTCTTCACCGCGTTGAAGAGAGCCACACTCTCAAGAAGTTCGTCGCGGGTGAAAGGGAACAGACGCCCCTTGGGAATACCGGCGGCAAAGTGACCGGATCGCCCCACTCGTTGGAGGAACGTGGCAATGGACTTGGTGGACCCAATTTGGCAAACGAGATCGACATCGCCCACGTCAATTCCAAGCTCGAGGGAGGCGGTGGCCACCAGCGCCCGCAGCTCCCCGCGCTTGAGTTTTTGTTCGGCTTCAAGTCGGTGTTCCTTAGACAAGCTGCCGTGGTGCGAGGTGATGTTCTCTTCACCAAGGCGATCGCTAAGCAGCTTCACGATGCGCTCGGCCATGCGTCGCGTGTTCACGAACACCAAGGTCGTTTTGTGCTCTTCGATAAGAGAGGCCAGGCGATCGTAAACTTCTTCCCACACCTCCAGAGACATGACGGCTTCGAGCGGGGAGTTGGGAACTTCCAACCCAAGATCGAGCTTGCGCTGATGCCCGGCATCGACGATGTCGCAGGCGGGTCTGTCGTTCTTGTCGATCGAGCGTGACCCAACTAAGAACCGAGCCACCTCTTCGATCGGCTTCTGGGTTGCGGAAAGACCAATGCGCACCAGCGGTTTTTCGGTGAGAGCTTCGAGGCGCTCCATGCTTAAAGCGAGGTGCGTGCCTCGCTTTGTTCCCACCAAAGCGTGAATCTCATCGATGATGACCGTGCGCACGGTCTTCAGAAGTTTCCGACCGCCTACGCTTGGCAGGAGCAGATACAAAGACTCGGGTGTAGTGACCACGATGTGGGGCGGCTTTTTCACCATGGCCGCGCGTTGGCTCTGGGGTGTATCGCCGGTGCGAACCAAGACACGCACTCCGTGGTCGAGGCGGCCCTCGGCGTTGAGTTCCTGTCCGATACCGTCCAGGGGAACCTGCAGGTTCTTTTGAATATCGTTGCTCAGTGCCTTTAAGGGCGAGATATACAAAACGTGTGTTTCATCGGTCAGGCCTTCGGCCTCGCCACGACGAATAAGGTCGTCGATGGCACCCAGGAAGGCGGCGAGGGTTTTTCCCGACCCGGTGGGAGCCGCGATCAGTGTATGGCGCCCGGATTTAAACGCCTCCCAGGCAGGTATCTGTGGGGGGCTAGGGTTCTCAAACTGAGAATGGAACCATCGGGAAACAGCAGGATGAAACAGGGTATTGATCATAAGACTCTCGGTGGGGAATTCGAGTCGAGAAGTGGAGTCTACCAGAGACCTTCTCGCTCCAGTACTCTTTTGGTGAAGGAGGTTGGTATGACCGCTGAAGACCCTCAGCTGAAGGAATGCGCGGCCGCGTTTCAAGCAAACGCAAACCGTGTGCGAGAGATCGTCGATGGCTTTTCGGGAGAGACTTTCAACTGGCGCGCCAATGCCGGGCGTTGGTCGGTTGGCGAGTGTGTGGAGCACCTCAACGCCACCGCCAGGGCCTATATGCCGGAAATCACAAAATCAATTTCGAAGGCGCGGGCCCAAAACAAAACTGGAGCGGGTCCCTTCAAGTACGGTTGGTTGAGTCGGTGGTTCGAAGGCCAGCTGGCACCACCTCCCAAACGAAAGTTCAAAGCAGCCAAGAAATCTTTGCCCAGCGCCTCTGAACTCGATATGGCCAAGGTCATGCAGAATTTCGATTCTCTACAAGCGGAGTATCTTCAGAAAATTGTTGAGAGCGACGGCCTTCACCTGAAGAAGGTGAAAGTCAAATCGCCTCTCGCGCCTCTATTGCGCTTTGAGCTTGGAGCCGCGTTTCAGATTCTCGCTGTTCATGACAGTCGCCATCTTTGGCAGATGGAACAGGTCATCAAAAACCCAGGATTCCCCAAGCCCTAAAGGCGATATACTCATGCCCATGAATAAAACAGCCCTTTTCTTAAGTGTCCCTGCTCTTCTCATGGTCTCCTTCTCCGGCGCCCAAGGCCATGGCGACGCCCACACCGAGGAGGTCGTTACCTGGCAAAAGGAACGACTTGAACGGCTGACCTCCGATACCGGTTGGCTCACCATCGCCGGTTTCTACTGGCTGGAGCCGGGAAAGAACACCATCGGGGCGGCCCCGGACAACATGGTGCTCCTTCCCGAGGGTTCCGGCCCGGCGCACGCCGGTGTTCTATGGCTGGATCAGGGAGAGGCGGGCGATCAGGTTCGCCTGGAGCTTCACGATGGGGTGAAGGGCATGATTGAAGACGAGGTTGTTGGCCAAGACCGCATGCTCACGGCTGATATCCCCGGGCCCGCAGATAAGGTCACCGTCGGTCGCGTCACTTTTTGGGTGATTAAGCGTGGCGGTAAGCTGGCCATTCGCATGCGCGATCCCGAATGCAATTTACGTAAAGAGTTTGTGGGCCTGACGCATTTTCCCATCGAGCAGAGTTACCAGGCCAAAGGAAAGTTCATCCCCTACAAAGAGCCAAAGACCGTGGCCAGTCCCAACGTCATGGGTTACGAGAGCGAAACGCAAATCTATGGACGGGTAGAGTTCCAAATGAAGGGGCAGACCTTTGTCCTGGAGCCCAACATGGATGATCTTGAAGATGACACCTTGTTCTTTGTCTTTGGCGATGAAACCACAGGCAAAGAAACCTATGGGGGAGGGCGTTTCCTCTACGCTTCCGTGGCTGAAGACGGTTCCGTGGTGCTCGATTTCAACAAAGCCTACAACCCGCCTTGCGCGTTCAACCCCTGGACGACCTGCGAGCGCCCACGTAAAGAGAACATGCTACCCATTACGGTGCGAGCAGGGGAGAAGGCGTATACCGGGGAGCACTAGGTCAGCGCGAGGCTAGCCCTTTCAGTCCTGCGTCAGCACAAAGCTATGCTGGGCTAAGCTCAGCTCTTACTTGAGGCTGCTTCGATAAGCGCATTGAAAATAAGGCGATAGCTGCCTCGAGTTTGACCTCGAAACTGGGGCCGAAAACCGAAAAGCACCACCCTTCCAGCTCCGTATTGGGCTTCCACAAGGGCCGCTTTTCGCCGCAGCTCTTGGGTGTGCTTTCCCCGTCCGCTCAGAACAAGTTTGCCCTCGGCGGGATAGCGCATGACCACAGATCGGTCTCGACCCGGAACCGGTAGCTCGGTAAGGAAGACCGGGCTTGCCGTGTGAAAGACGGCGGCTTCCCGGGGCATTCCAAATCCAAGCGGATGATTGGTGTCGACTTCGGCTCGAAGCAAAGTTCCATGGGTCATGTTCCGCGGTGGATCGTCGCCCCCCATGCGGGACACGGGAAGTTCGAACTTGGACAGGGGCAAGTGACACGATTCACCCAGCGTAATGAGGGTTCCACCAGAAAGTACGAACTGCCGAAGCGCCTCGACACCTTCGTTGGCCAACCCTCCGGAAAAACGACTCGGGCGTCGTGAGCCATAGCGAGCGTCGGGGCCACCTCGGTAACCATGCAGGAGTTGAGCATAGGTGTGTTCGGGAATGAGTATCGCGTCGTAAGAGAGCTGGAGGTCGCCCCGAAGGATCTCTTGATTCTGCAGGATCGCGTAGGGCACTTCAAAACGGTCCAGCATGAGTCGGGTCCAGCCCTCATCCGTGCTCGCTACCCAAGATTGATAGAGCCCGAGGCGAGGCAAGGCCACAGTTCTGCGCTCCGGTGCGGTGGAGGTGCTGACGGTTTCCAGAGTTTCTGCCGGCTCGAGGTCGACTTTGGAAACCACGGCTTGGGTTTCTTGAATGACGGCATCGATTGCCGAGCCGCCCCGCACGAGAAACGTTCCCGCCGGCCACACTTTGGGACTTCCCATCGCGCCTGTGGGAGCACGCATGGGATGAACGATTTGTTGCACGGAGGTCCGTTGCTGTAAGAATCGGAACACGGCATGAAAGTTCGCCGTGGCTTTGGGGCTCAACGCGTACCAACTGTCTTCGCGCGTTGTTGTTTCGGATGACCAACCAAGGAAGTCCCACGTATTTCCCGTCACCTCTCTTTTTCGGACGCGAAGGGGGCCGTCTAAGGAAATAACGTTCGTTCCCATCATGAGGGGCAAGCACCAAGCGGTGACATCGTAAGGTTCGTGGGTTGCCCGTGACTCAGAACCGATTCGAACTTCGGGGTAGTCATGTGGTTCCATGAGTTCTATGAGCAAATTCGCGTAAGGTTGGCGTGTCGAAAACAGGACGCTTCCCTGGGGAAGGGAAAACCCTTCTTGCTCCTTGGGTTCCAAGGTCTGAAAAGCTTCGAGGCCGTGCATCCGTAGAACATCGATGAGGTCGGCCGCGTTCGTAAGGTCGTGTTGATCGGGAGGAATGACAAAGTTTCGCGGACGATCCACTCCCGACGCACTCATCACATCGCGAGCCATGCGTGCCCGCCCCCAAAGAATGTCTTGCCGATGCTTGGCCACGGTTTCGAGGGCTGAATTGCTCGCGATTAGTCCGTATTCAAGAATGTCTTTCGGACGCCACCAACCCCCCGGCCACGGGTTGGGGAAGTTCACTTGAGCGCGGTAGTCGGCTAGGCCTTTCAC
>JABDJR010000267.1 GCA_013003415.1 Candidatus Eiseniibacteriota bacterium
AAGTACCCCTATGGGAAGAACCCTCTGTTCGATCCTCCGATACTTGGTTTGGACAAAACACACGGGCGGGAGAAGTTTGCTATGCAAGTCGGACCAGAGCACTGACATCTCTACAAGGGGAACTCACCCCTCCCAACCGCGCGGTGTCGGTAATTTGGATTGAAAATAAGGCCAGTTCCCTTTTGCCATTGGAAAAGCTCAAGTTACCCATGCCTGCATTCTCACTCTATGCTTCAGGCGGGGTGCTCTGGACCGAAACGGCTAGACTTGTGCGGGAGGCCGATGATGAGCGGGCCGAGCTTCACTTGGAGCGCCACGCTCCGGAAGAGGCGGGGGAGGCCAGTCTGCTTGTTGGCCCTCGGGAGCCGGTCGACAAAAACCAACTGATTTCTGTCTTTGGCGGGCTCTTTAAATGAGGCGGAACTGATGCCGGATTTAAACGCTTTCATTACGCCTGAACGACTATTAGCCGTCCTGTACGCGGTAATCACATTGGTCGTTGGGGTTGCGGTAGCCCGTTTAGCTCGAAGCTTAGTTCGCCGAGCTAGTGCAGATCGATTGAGCCCACAAGGGATGATGCTTCTCAGCCGAGTGGTGTTCTTCGTGATTCTCGGGCTGGTCTTTTCGTCGGTATTGCATCAGCTGGGGTTCAAGCTTGGGGTCTTGCTGGGAGCGGCGGGAATCTTGACGGTTGCCATTGGTTTTGCCTCCCAAACATCGGCCTCCAACTTGATCAGTGGCCTCTTCGTGATCGCGGAACGCCCGTTTGTTGTCGGGGATGTCATCAAGATCGACGATCTAGTGGGAGAGGTGCTTTCGATTGATCTTCTTTCTGCCAAGCTTCGAACTTTCGATAACCTTTATGTCCGGGTTCCTAATGAATCAATCATCAAGTCCAGGATAACCAATTTGACGTACTTCCCGATTCGGCGTCTCGACATTCAGATGGGAGTGGCTTATCGGGAGGATATCGAGAAGACGAAAGAGGTTCTTTTCAAAGTTGCTGATCAGAACCCACTCTGCCTCGATGAGCCCAAACCGCTTTTCATCTTTCAGAAGTTTGGCGACTCGGCCTTAGAGTTTCAGTTCTCTGTCTGGGCCACGAGAGTAAACTTTCTCGATCTCAGAAATGGCATCAACAGCGAAATCAAAGCCGCTTTTGACGAGGCCGGGATCGAGATTCCGTTTCCCCACCGCACCATCTACATGGGTGAGGGGACGGGCCCCTTGCCGATTAGCATGGAGGGCACCTCAGAAGGCAAAGGTTTTAGCGGCCCCCCGGCCGGGAATTAGCGCTAGGCCCCTGTTTTCCCCCGTCTCATGGCATTTTCCCTGCCTATTCTTTCCCACGAGAGGCGTCAAAGCGTGGTAAATTGACAGGGTAGGTCCGTCTTGTGACTGCCGGAGGTATCCATTGAAGGTTCCCCCAGACCCACCGAATGAACAGGCTCGCCTGCGAGCCCTTCGAAACATGCATGTTCTGGACACCATGCCAGAACAGGTTTACGACGATCTCACCCAGCTTGCCGCCTACGTCTGCGAAACCCCTATCGCCCTGGTCTCGCTGGTCGATGAGAACCGGCAATGGTTTAAGTCGCGCGTGGGTCTTGAGGTTGAAGAGACCACCCGAGACGAGTCCTTTTGCGCTCACGCTGTTGCTTCCGGCGAAATGCTGTTGGTTCAAGATTCCTTGGCCGACGAACGTTTCGCTGACAACCCCCTTGTTCTCTCGGACCCAAACGTTAGGTTCTACGCAGGAACTCCTCTCATCACGGGGGAGGGGCATGCTTTAGGAACCGTGTGTGTCATTGATCACATTCCACGGGATCTTCTTCCTGAGCAAATCGAAATGCTACGGGCAATCGGGCGTCAAGTTGTGACTCATCTTGAGTTGCGAATCGCGAAGCGAGCGGCCGAGCAGGCCGGAGGGCCCACGAGTCAGTTCATGGCCCACGTGAGTCAATCCATGCGTGAGTCCTTGAAATCGGTCATCGGCTTTACCGACGTCATGCTCTCAAAGACCGAAGCGGAAACATCTCCATTGGACTCCGCCCAGATTGAGAGTGTGCGTGGCAAGTGCGAGCACCTTTTGACACTGGTAGACATGGTCAAAGAACAGTCCCAGCTCGAGTCAGACAGCTCAACTCTAGACTAGACCCCTTCCTGATTTCAAAATTTCTTTAGTTCACGAGCGAGAGCTTGCCCTGTAAGCTTCACCACGAATCGGTGTGAGTCTATTGTTGTCTTACGCTGTGGCAAATAACTAACTAGGTGTGCCCGAAGGGGGAGATGATGCAAGGGATTGGTAATAAGTGTTTGGG
>JABDJR010000279.1 GCA_013003415.1 Candidatus Eiseniibacteriota bacterium
GAGCAACACCTCGGGAACCGTAGCTATTGAGGATTCCGATCTTCACGCCACAGCGACAAGTGGCCATGTCGGGGTCCACCTAGATAGCAATGCTGGCCTTCTTACCCTGAAACGCGTGAACGTCTACGGAGAAGGTTCTTCGAACATGAAAGGGGTGCTAATCGAATCAGATGCACTTATGAAGGGTGTCATGGTGCGTGATTTTGATGGCACGCTCGGCGCGGGTTTCTACTTCGACCTCGCAGACTCAAATGATGTTCCTGAAGTGACTACGGATGTCTCGGGAAGCACCACATATTCTCGGGTCTACGACTGCTACAACGGGATGTCCTTCCAAAGCCACAGTCGGCCAAAGGTTCGGAGTACACGGGTAGATAGCACCTCAAACGCCTTCGATGTTGGAATCACAGCGGCACCGAACCTTGGGCTTTCTGGCGACGCTGGGAACAACGATGTGTCCAACGCCACGCTGAAGTTTGTGAAGGCGAAGTCGCGGCTCGCGGGGTATCCAAGCATCGATGCGGTGAAGAATTACTGGGGAACAACGAACACCACAACAATCGCAGCCAAAATGACTAGTCATGCTGTGTGGCAACCCATTCTGACAACCGACCCAATCTCGAGCCTTTCCAGGCCGGGCTTGGAGATCGAACAGACGACAACCAGGGCCTTTACCCGAGCCCCGTATCCCAACCCATTCTCAGGCTCTGTGCATATCGAGTTTGGGGTCCCAAACACAAGGGAAACCGTTGATATCCGAGTCTTCGACATCAGCGGCCGCCTGATTCAAGAGTATGCTCCACGGGGTGTTTCGGGAATCCAGAGATGGACTTGGGATGGAACAGACATGGATGGGCGGGACGTTGCTGCCGGCGTCTACTACTACCGAGTCACGATTGGCTCAGACCTTCAAGAAACCCACAAAGTTGTGTTGGTTAAATAGAGGAGAAGAAAAATGAAAACAAGAATCCTCTTAGCGATTACTTTGCTCGCCGCTTTTTCAGCGGTTGCGTCTGCAAAACAATTAACAGTGGAGCCAACGGTATCTACTGAGCTTCAGAATCCCCTTGACGGGTCCGACCGGCGAACCCTCGTTAAATACGAGATCCCAAGCGAGATAAGGGACGGGCACGTTGTACGAGCAGAGCTAGTGTTTGGTTCTGAATCTGACGAGGTGGGCATCATGATCGAACCCGCCGCCGCTGCCTGGACGACCGAATCCACCTGGCCACAAATCGTCTTGTTGGAGAATCCAAGCGAAGGGCGATCTTCACAGGCGGGGCCCGGTGCAGCTGCTTTGGTAACCGAAGTTCTTCGGGAGTGGGCGAATAACACCCGCACAAACCACGGGCTCGTCATATGCCAAGTTGATGAGTCCGCGAGGTCAATAGAAGTTCCGTCTCTTTGCATTACCTACGTGTCGGGTTCTAGGCACTAGATTCGTATTGTCACCACAACACGGAGGCTCCCAGCCGACGTGGGCACCCTACCAAGCGGCCGGTAGGGTGCCAGTGGTGACATTTTTCTTGCAGAGAGAATTCATTTCGGAGGGCCCAAAAAAAAGCTGAGATCCGAACCGACACAGAACCCGGTCAGTTCGTGTCGGCCCGGTCTCAGCAGCCAGGACTACTCTATGTTTAGGAGACGCATTGCCTACCCGTTTTGTTCACCCTCTTTTGAAAAAAAGTGATTCAAAGCGCGTTGGCCGGTTCCAACCACAAGCGTGAGTAGTATCAAGGCGCCAGGGAACGAATTCAGCGCGCCAGTGACGCGACGGAACTCTTCTTCTGATGAGGCCTGACGAAGCTTGATGGTTTTGTCCATGGCGTCTTCGGGGCCAAAGACTTTATCGAGCCTGGTCACGGTGGTCCCAGTCTCGAGGAGGCCCCCGAAGGTTGGGTAAAGATCGCGAATGGCCTTCAGCTCGCTAGATGAAATCTGATTCGAGTAAGCGGTCATGAAACCTTCGAGATCGGCGCGCTCTCTATCGATAACAAAGAATGCCATCGGTAGTTCAAAGGAGCGTCGGATGGATAGCAAAGGCAGGGGTACTTCAAAGTCAGTCGCTTGATAGGTGAACACCACGGGATCGACGTTGCTGTCCCAACCACCCCGGGGCATTTCCATGGGGGAATTGGGATCGGGTTTCATGGCCGTGAAGACCCACTCCTTTTCAATGTAGGGAGCGAATTTCTCCGCGTCGTCGATCGTAAAGGCGTAGCCGTTGTCGTCGAGCCAGGTGCTGAGGGCTTCCGCCGAAGTCGACGACAGGATGGTGGCGATAAAACCACTCACGCTTTG
>JABDJR010000295.1 GCA_013003415.1 Candidatus Eiseniibacteriota bacterium
CGATTGCCCAGAGTGGCGGGTGGTTAGTTCAGAGCTCCAGTGGCGCGGCAGGCGAGATTCTGGTGGGCGAGAGTGCGGTTGCTGTTTTCCGCATGGTCCTTGCTCCCGACGTGCCTCCCTCAACCAACATTGACAATACGGTCACCCTGAGCGGGAACCCGTCGCTTTCTGAGTCTGCTGTCATGCCGACAGTTACGGTAGGCGGTGCCGCTCACACGGTTACAGTTTCCCCGAACATGGTGGTTTCCAGCTGTGACACGGTTTCCTACAGCATTACGTTGACCGCAAGTGGCTCCGACGCCTTCGATACCTACTACGAGTTTTTGTCGCAGGATGGTCTAAGCCTCGTGCCCGGTTCCGTTTCGGTAACCAACACCGGGACCGGGGCCACAGACACCAGCGACCCTGATATCAGCGGCAACACATGGACTTTCAACTACGACGGAGTTGGCTACAACCCGGGAAATAATCCGGTGTGGGATGTTGCCGATGGGCAAACCGTCACCATCGCTTTTCAGATTCTGGTGGTGGATTGCGCCCCAGGGGCGAAAACTGTAGCCACCAATCCCTATTACAAAGCCGGGGAGAACGCCGCTTACATTGCACTCGCCAGCGAGCAGTCGGACATCGATATTCTTGAGGGTGCCATCACGGTCGAAAAGACATCAACTGCACCTCCGGCAGCTGTAGGCGACTCGTTTACCTACGACATTGCTGTGCGCAGTGTTGGTTTTGGCGATGCGGGGAACATCGTCTTAAGTGACAACATGCGACCGGGCATCACGTACTTGCCTGGCTCCACGGTGCCTCCGGCCGACAGCACGTTTCTCAATGGTGACGGAAGCTTGGACTTGTTCTGGTTGCCTGCGAATCATGCGGGCCTCCGCAACCTTGAGCCAGGGCAGTCTTTTGAGGTGACACTCGGGGCTCAGCTGAACGCCTGCGTGGATTACGACGATGTGGTTACCGCAACCTGGGGTTGTGGGCCGGAACCGTGTCAAACCGTGGAGGCAACGGCGAGTGTGACACTGCTTTTGGACGAACCTGATCTCGAGTACATCGTCAATCCAAATCCTATCGTGGTCCCTTCTTGTGATGGAGTCGGAACAACGACGACGTTCACGGTTCGTAACAACGGCGGTCCAGCCTACAACCTGGACTTCACGTTTTCGGGACTAGCCGCCGAACTAGACATGTCCAACTTTGTTGGGGACGCAACTTTTATTGCGGGTTCCCCAGATACGATTCGGATTGGTGCTATCGCCGCCGGCGATTCAGCCGTTTTCACGTTTGACTTAAGCCACAACGATAATTGCACCACACCGTCGGGAACCATGATCTTCTTCCCGACCTATGAGAATAGTTGCGGTGATCCCTATTCGAAATCCCCGTTTGCGGTTTCCTATAGCACGGAAGGGATTCCTTCTCTTTCCGTAACCAAGACGGGTTCCGATCTTGAGGTTGATCCTGGCGATACGACCAGCTTCACCCTTGATGTATGCTTTGGTCCCGACGCGCCTACGAACGATGTTTTTGTTGAAGACATCGTCCCTGGTTTCCTGACCGTGTTGGCAGGAACCATTAGCCCTCCGCCAACCAGTGTCAGCGGCGATACTCTCCGATGGACAATTGCACCTGGCGCGTTTGTTGGTGGGCCACCCTCTTATTGTGTGTCGATTACCTATGACGCAGAGGCAACAGGCACCTGTGGTAGCGATGGGGCCAATCAAGCGAGCGCAGAGACACAGGTTCCTTGTGGGGCTGTGGTTTGCGATCAGAGCGATGCGGCCAGTTCCATTATCGGGATTGTATGCCCTCCCTCGAGTTGTGTGACCGCGCGCATGACGCATCTCATCAATGGCCTTACCAGCGATGTGATCGAAGTGTGTACCCCCATGACGCATACGGCCACCGTCGTGTTTGACCATGTGACCGATCCTCTTTTGGGCTGGGAAGACCTGACCTTTATCGCGGATGCTGACAGCGGAAAGACCCTAGTTGGGTATGAGCAGCTCGATGGCACTCATAAGCCTGGTGTGGCTCGCTTCTTTGTCACCGATGGTGCTGGTGATAGCTGTTACGTCGATCTTGAACCGACCAGGAATGGTGCAGATGAGCTAGTCTGGGATATGTCTTCCTTTGCTAACGGGTGGACGGTTATTTCTGATTGCGACTTTAACCTGGTCGATGCTCAACTTTCTGATATTACGATTCGCGTTGAGTACGATCTCATCAGCGTCAGTCCCATTCCCTACCATTTCGAGTACGCACGCTTGGAGATTTCGGGCGGCGGTTCCTGTGATGGAACGCTGCGTGAAGCCGTTCAACCCACCATCGGTCGTTCTGTATCGACAGTGGGGCTGGTCATTCCGTCTAGCGCTGAGCGATGTGCTGTAACTACTCTGGATATTACGGTTGATGTGGGCGCCACCTACGAGTCTTACGATCACGTTTTGTATTTCTCAAACGATGATTTTGAAGTCATCGATGATCCGAACGATCCTGGGTTCTTTGAGCCCATCTTTGTTGGTCTCCCCGATGTAGGCGTTCCGACTCGGATTGCCGATGTTGGAAACGGCGACTCTGGAGTGTTCTGGAAACTCGGGGATCTTCCGGCAGGAACATCGGGCGTCATTACCATACCGGTGCGGAAACGCTGTACGGACGGAACAAGCTATGCTCGTCTCGTTTATGACGACAAGTGTGGCGATGACGATACGGACAACGTGAACGAGAACCCTTATGTGAGTACCGCCACCGGCACACCCACCTTGATTTTCTCCGGAGATGTTTCCATAGAGACAACCCCAGAGACCTATTTCGCCACCGCTGATACCGCTCAGTGGATCACTTACGCCATCAACGGCGGTTCGGGCGGCGCCTACAACCTAGATCTCGATTACCAGACCGGTGGCTCGAGCATTAAGTTCATCGATTTCCAGGTTTTTAACAACAGCGGAACCCAATTGGATCCAGATACCCTCACCATTGTCTATGGACAGGATGCCTTTTCTGCGACGGTCACCATCGACCATGTGCCCGCCGGGGAAACTTGGAGTGTTCAGGCAACGGCCGTAATTCTGAATTGCGAAGACAAAGATTTTTCCGTGCAAGGAAGCTGGGGTTGCAACGGCGACGTGTGTCAGACCGGACCGCAACTTTATGATACGGCGGCGTTGGACATTCCGGAGACACTCATCATTGCCGATCTCCCGGACACTTACTTTGTGGCTTCTTGCGAGGCGGAGTCGCTCTCGGTAACCCTGAAGAATGCAAGCCAGGTCATCGCCAAAGGCGTGAACCTGAACCTGCTTTTACCTCCTGGCCTGAGCTATGTGGATAACACCACACGTATTTCTATCAATCATGTGGGTGGCGCTACAGCCCCTACCGTGATTCACGCATCCGGAAACGATGCCGACCCGGCTGTGAATGGACAGACCTTAGGTTGGTTCCTTGAGAATGTGCTTTCCACGGACTACTTGTCTCCGGAAGACATTGTCACATTCACCGTTGATCTTCTTGCTGCTCCGGATTTTGCGGGCGGTACCGTGGGAACCGGAGGCACCTACACCAGCGCCTGCGGGCAACCCGCCTTTGCGCTGGGCGACGAGGTGAGCGCTTCGACGAACTACTTCGACAGTACGGCTGTCTCAACATCAGCCAACATCGACAGCGTTCAAGCCTGCACGATTGACGGGGTCGATGACAACACCTTCCGCCTGACTTTTAGCAACTCGGCTGGAAACGGTCCTGTCTATGGACCGCTCGACCTTCAGGTCGACCTCCCGGAGGGCGTTGAGTACGTTTCGTTTACCACTAACATCACCTACGAAGACCTTGCCGATGGAGCGCAGGTCTACACGACCAACGCCTCAACCTCGGGTTCTGGTGCGCCTGGCGATGCCCAAACCTTAACCTGGTCCTTGCCTGCTAACGCACGTGTGGATGGTGGGGACGACATCACGGTTGAGTTCCGGGCCAATTTCCGAAGCGATGCGCTATGTGCGCCTCCGGCTCGGTCCCTCGATTTTTCGATTGAGGGCGCCCGTTGCGAAGACGGCCTCCCCAACAATGTGCGTGTGCAGCTTGGGCCCTATCCCAACGCTTTCCAGTTGAAGACGCCGGAACTCAGCACCGCTCTAGCCATCGTAGACATTTCGGGAACGTCAAGCACGGCTCCCGGGGACACGGTGCAGGCGACGGTCACGATTACCAATACCGGAAATGGGATCGCGCGGGATCTTGCCCTTCAGTTTGAAGATCTGGGGAGCTATGTCACGTTCCTTAGTTCGTCCCCCAACCGGAATGGTGGGGCGTCGGGCGCCGACATTTGGACTTGGAACACAGCTCTAGGTGAGTTGGCTCCTGGAGCTTCCGTGGTTGTAACCATAGACGCAGAAGTTGCCGGAGATATCTCCTTTGGCATTCCGGTCATTCTTGAAGCACGAGCCAGTGAAGGCTGCTGTCAAGGAACTAGCGAAGCTCAGGAAAGCTTCGACATTAATCCTGAAACCCAGCTCGATATCGAAAAAGCCGCCGCCCAATCGGCGGTGGTTCCGGGCGAGCTTGTTACCTACATTCTTACCGTTCGCAATCACGGTTCGCAGAGCTTCCAAAATGTCGTCATTGGCGAAACCGCCATGCCGGGCATGACTTATGTATCGAGTCAGTTCGATGCCAACAACGTTGCTTACACGCCGGCCGGTCCTATCCCTGGATGGACGATAGCCGGCACGGCTAGTGGGCATGATCCATTTGCGCCTGGTGATTTTGAAGTTATTCGGGTGACCTATCGCGCCGATTCCAACTACAACGCGGTGGGAACCCCTGCCGGATCAGGCTCCTTGGCCAACACGGCCTCTATCGCCAGCGTTGAAGATTTGTCTGGTGGCAATGTCACCGATCCCGACGTGTTGGATTCAGACGACGAACTGCTTCCGGTCGAGTTGCCCAACGCTTTGCTCGACCTGGACAAGGTTTCCACCACCGGAAGTGTCATTCCGGGCGGGGAAATGACCTATCACGTGACGGTGACGAACCCCGGAAACGTGGCTTTGACGAACGTAACCGTAACCGAGACGTTCCCGGCTGGGTTGGTGTTCTCGTCGGCTCAGTTTGATTCCACGGTGACGCAGCTCACGAATGCGACTTACCAGATCGCCACTCTCGAACCCGGCCAGCTTGAAGTGATTTCCTTGAACTTTGCCGTGCCTGCGGATTCAAGCCTTTACTCGAATCCGGTGGTGAACACAGTGAATGCCAGCGGAACCGATCCCAGCGGCAACACGGTGAATGCTCAGGAGGCGGCCACTAGCAATGTGGTTTCCACTACGGGACCCGCTATCGACATCACCAAGGTTGTCTTGGAAGGCGCTGTGCAGCGAGGAGATCTTGCACGCTTCTTGATCACCGTAGTCAACTCCGGGGCTGACACATTGACCAATGTTGTGGTGACGGATACACCCGATGCGGGGTTGAGCTTCTATGGAGTCAGCGCTGACACCACTGTAGCTACTGTCGCTTTGGGCGCCACCATTCCCGTTATGCCTCCGGGACATGTGGAAACGATTTCCATGATGTTCACCGTGGACTTGAGCGCTCCTCTGTCTGTGCTCAACAACGTGGCTGCGGTCTCTGCAACCACAGCCTCGGGCGGTACCATCGG
>JABDJR010000306.1 GCA_013003415.1 Candidatus Eiseniibacteriota bacterium
CCCGTGCCCCCAGAGGGCTCGGAGGCCAACCGTCAGTCCTACGCAAGCACCCTTGTGGATCAGCTTCGTGCCAACGACTATCGCCTTGAAGAGGGTCGCGTCACCCTTGTGATGGCCCGCATGTTCGGCTTCTGTTGGGGAGTCGACAAAGCGGTCGAGATTGTCCAGGACGCTCTGGCTGCTTTTCCCAACCGGCAGATCTGGCTCGTGAACCAAATGATCCACAACCCGGCGGTGAATCAGGATCTTATCTCGCGGGGGATCAAGTTCATTAAGGGCACCTATTCCGACGGTCAGGGTTTCGCGGCCGTTTCCAAAGATGACGTGGCTATCATTCCTGCCTTCTCCTCGGCAGTTGAGGAAATCTTGGAATTAGAAAAGATTGGCTGCGAGGTCATTGATACAACCTGCCCTTGGGTCCTAAAACCACATCTTCGGACCAAGCGAAATATTGAGGCCGGTTTCACCACTCTTATCCACGCCACTCTGGGTCACGACGAGACACGAGCCACCTGTTCCCTTATCACACATGAGAAGGGCAAGTATCTTGTGGTTCGCGATCTTGATGAGACCCAGCTTGTGATCGACTTTATTCGCGGGGCGAACACCGCCGAAGATCTCATGAAGGCCCTAGGAAACGCTGCTTCACCGGACTTTGATCCCGAAAAGGATCTTACGCAGGTCGCGCTGATCAACCAGACAACCATGTTGGCTAGTGAAAGCCGAGAGATCGGTAAGCGGGTCCAAGATGTCATGATCGAACGTTATGGTGAAGACGCCATCAAAGAGCACTTTCGAGACTTCGATACCATTTGCAACGCCACTCAAGACAACCAAGACGCGATGCTGAACCTGGTGGACAAGGAAAACTTGGATCTGATGATCGTGGTTGGCGGTTTCGAATCTTCGAACACAAAGAACCTTGCTCGCATTGCTTGGAAAAAAGTGCCGACCTACCACATTGAAGATTCAAACGATTTGTCCCCCGACCAGGTGCGCCACCTTCCGGTTGATAGCTACGAATCTGTGACCAGTCAAGACTGGCTTCGATCTGAAGGGCCGCTTTGTGTCGGCTTCACGGCGGGGGCCTCCACTCCTGACACAAAACTCGCTGAGGTGATCGCAAAAGTCACTGAGCTAGCCGGTGAAAGTTTATCCCCGACCAAATAACGGGAGCGTCCATGAACTCGCTAGATCTCATCAAGCAAATGGTATTAGTTGATGTCTGGGCGAATGATCGGGTCTTGAAAGTCATGGAAGACGCGTCGGGCAAAGAACCCGATGTGGCCCGCGGTCTCTTGGGTCATATCTTTGCTGCCCAGCAGATATGGTTGTCCCGGTTGCAGGGCGATGGTCGCACGGAGTTCGAAGTCTTCCCAAAGCGCAACCTTGTCCAGCTGCGGCTGGAGGCGAACAACATGCAGGGGTTGCTCGGGGCTTTTGTTCAGGGATTGAGTTCCAGTGATCTTGAGCTTGAGGTGACCTACAGCACGATCGCCGGGGTCGACCATAGCAGCACCATGGGACAGATGCTCACGCATCTGTTCTCTCATGGGGCCTACCATCGCGGTCAGATTAACCAGCAGCTGCGGGAAACTGGTATTGAGCCACCCGCGGTTGACACCATTGTGTACCACCGGGAGCAAGCTAAAGCTTAGACTGTCGGTCTGCTCGTTTCCGGGAAAAGGCCAAGGACAATGTCTTCAACCGCGAAGCTACCAGCTACCGCCACCGCCGCCGCCTCCGCCTCCTCCAGAGAACCCACCGCCCCCGGAACCGCTTGAACTTGAGGAGCGTGGGGCGGAAGACATGCTTTTCGAAGCGGAGTGCATTACAGAGCGCAACGAGTCTTCGAGATTCGAGGTGGAATGGAAAGCATCCCGGCCGTGAAACCAGCCTGGGCTCCCTTGATCGTACAAATTCTCGAATTGCTCAGCCCATTTGTCGGCTACCCCGAGGGCCATGGCATAGGGGAGTAGGGATTCAAAAACATGCTTAGCGCGGGAGCGCTCTAAGTTCTCCGTCTCAACACGATCGATGAATTCTTCAAACCCCAGAGCCCAACTTCGCAAGGTTGCACCTTTCTTGGTGCGTTGGGGCATCGCCGAAGAAAAGGAGATGAACAGAATGAGGGTGGCAACTCCTGAAGCGATCGGAATGATCAGTCCGTGAGGCATATAGGCACCCATGATTTTTGACCAGAGAGCCCCGACTCCAAAAACAAGCAGGCCCATGAGGAAACCCAAACCGATTTGTTTTCCGATGATGGATGAGGGCTTCCCGCGAAACATCTTCTTTTCTACAAGAGCGTCCTGAACCGCGTTCTTGATCCCGGGGAGGCTTCGGTAAAACTTGTGCTTTAAGTCTTTTGTTCCCACCACATTTTTCTTTTCAAAAAGCGCGTTGAGCACTTGCTGCTCATGAGAGCGCAGGCTTACATCAGCCTTTTTTAGGGACTCAAACTCAGGTTGAACCCCACGGAAAGAAAGAAATCCCTTCTTCTCCTTCATGTTGATCTTGAGGTAGCCACGAATGGCAAGGTCGACCACCGTGGCCGTGATGTCACGGAGATCCACGCGTTCATCGACGATGGCTCCGATTTCTCCGGGAGTCATGTCCGGCGGAGGCTCGTAGCGCACCATGATGGGGCCGGGGTCCGGGTCCTTACCCAGGCGCTGATAGCGACGCCAGAGGAAAACAAAAAACGCAAAGGGTGCTATCCCAATCCAATTGAGAAGCAGACGGCTTAGCCAAATTTCGGAGCTGGTGGGGAAGTCCACGTATCCCGGGGGCCAGGCAGCCACCACGGTCAGTCCCTCCATGGGTTCAAGGGCCCCCCTCGTTTCGAACCGGATGGTTCGATTGTCCGGGTGGGTGATGCGGACATTCTGATCCTTGCTGCCAAAGCGGCCGGTATAGCCGGCGGTTTCCAAATCGGAGACCTCAAAGCCTTCGGGCAGGTGCACGGTGGCAATCGATTTGCGGATCGAAGTTCGCCATTCGTTTCCGGTAGCGTTCCAGTAGAGTTCGTCGTGAGTTTCAAAATCGCCCAAAGCACGTTCCACCGTGTACCGGATGATATAGGTAACCCGACCATTCACCGTGAAGTTCGGGCTCCCGATTCGAATGCTTCGATAGCGGTTCTTGTTTCTCGATTTGGTTTTGTACTTTTGACCCTCTTCGTCAACCACTTCGTGGAGTTTGAGACCCAGCGAGTAGGTGTAGCCCATGGGGTCGGTGTAACGAATGGGAATGTCCCGGTAGATACCGTGCCGTGACTCGCTGAAATCCACCACGATACGCTCTTCAACCTCAAGAATCGCATCGGAACGCACCGTAAGATCGGTTTCGAAGGATTCGATTACAAAACCGCCGCGATCGGCCAGGGAGGCGATGGGCGAGAGCAAGCTGCCGCAAAGAACCAGGGTCAGGAGAAGGAAACCGGTCCATTTCATGGAAGTTCCACCTTGGGGGCTAGCGCCTCGCTGGGATCGGAGAGGCTGAAGAATTCTCGCTCGGTGAAGCGAAACAAATTGGCAACAATGAGATCGGGAAAGGACTGAATCCGTGTGTTGAAGTCTCGAACCACGGCGTTGTAGTAACGGCGGGCGTTTTGGAGATCGTCTTCAAGTTCAACCAGGCCGCGATGGAGGTCGGCAAAGCGTTCGCTAGCCTTCAAGTCAGGGTAACCTTCGGCGAGGGCAAAGAGTTGTCCCACGCCGCCGCCAAGTTCAGTCTCGGCCTTCCCTGAGCCTTCGGGGCTATCCGTCTCTCTTGCTGCCCCCGCCCGCGATCGCATTTGAACGACCCGTTCCAGGGTTTCTCTCTCATGAGAAACGTAACCGCGAACCGTTTCCACCAAGTTGTCGACCAAGTCGTGACGCCGTTTAAGCTGGACGTCAATGTCCGACCAGGAACCGGCAGCCCGGTTTCTAAGCGAAACCAGCCGATTGAAGACAAACACGAAAAAGATCACGATTGCCGACAAGGCAATCAAAAGCATGAGTTCCATTTAGTCTCTCAGTAGTTCCCGGGCCATAATTAGGCGTTGGACTTGGCTGGTGCCCTCATAGATCTGAAAAACCTTGGCGTCGCGCATGAGTTTTTCTACGGGGTACTCCTGACTAAAACCGTAACCTCCAAAAACCTGAACCGCGTCGGTGGTTACCCGCATGGCGGTGTCGGCGGCAAAACACTTTGCGTAGGCCGCTTCCAAGGTGTTGCGCTCGCCCCGATCAATCTTGGAGGCGGCCTTCCAAACCAAGAGGCGTGCCGCTTCAATATCCTTGGCCATATCGGCAATCATGAAAGCAAT
>JABDJR010000323.1 GCA_013003415.1 Candidatus Eiseniibacteriota bacterium
GGGCAGGCCCGAGGACATGCCTTCGGAGTCATGGAAAAGCAACGTGAAGTAAAGGCCTTGAAAGAAGCCAAAGCACTATGGTTTCTCACCGAGGGCGACCAGGATCTAGCGCGCCGAGACCTTGAGATCCCTGCGGAAAGAACTCAGGTCATGCCCTATGGTCTCTCCCTCGACCGGTTTCACGCCCCCCGTCAGACATCCGAGGGCCCTCCCCGTGTGCTTCTGTTTGGTTCTTTTGCTGCCGACTTCAACCAAGACGCTCTGGACTTTACCTTGGAGGAAGTCTGGCCCCGTTTAAAACAATTGAAGCCCAATGTCGACCTTACGATTGCCGGGGGAGGTATGACCTCCGCGATCGAAGAACGCATCCGTAAGGCGGGGGCAACGGTACGGGGCATGGTGAAAGATGTCCCCTCCCTCCTGGGTGAGGCCACGGTGGTGCTGATTCCTTTGCGCTACGGAGGCGGGTTGCGCATTCGTCTGCTTGAGGCGCTTGCTTGCGAGTGCGCCGTGGTGGGGACGGGAGTGGGTGTCTTGGGGATGGGTCCGGAAGCAGAGCGTCATGTCTTGGTCGGCGAGACGGCCCAGGAGTTGGCAGGTCAAGTTGCGCGGCTTCTGGAAGACCCGGAACTTCGAAGAGAGTTGGGCAAGCAAGGTCGAGACTGGGTTCTTGCCAATCGAGATCTCGCTACGGTTTCAGAAAAACAAACTGAGGTGGTTCGGAAAACTCTGGATCACGGAAGAGGATCGTACAAATGAAACACATGGTGTTCATGATGGGTTTGATCTTAATGGTGGCGGCACCCGCGATTGCCGAAACGCCGCAGCATTGGCGGTTGGAGGATTTGGTCGCAAAGAGTGATCCCCATGCAGCGGTCGAGGTACAATCTCTGGGAAAAACCGAGACCATCAGTTTGCAATGTGTCGTCCTTCGGGGGGCGGTCGGTCTTCACTACCATGAGAAACACACGGAAACGGTCATGATTGCCAGTGGGGCTGGAATCATGACCCTAGGGGATCAGACCGTGGAAGCCAAAGCCGGAGATGTGTTCTTGGTGCCTCCAGGCACGCTTCACGCCTTCGAGCCGGTGGGAGAGGGGCCGGTGAGTGCCATCACGACTTTCTCGCCTCCCTTTGACGGCAAAGACCGAGTCTTTGTCGATCCCCCAGAAGGCAAAAATTGACATGGGTGTTTCAGGCCCCTAGACTCAAGGGTTCGCAGTTAACCCTCCATTCCGGGGAGGCTGGCTGGCTTTTTGCCAAGGAAGGAACCGCGGGTGATTATCCGACTCAGTGAGTTTTTCGAAGAAGATTTGTTTATTTCCGAATTAAAAGCAAAAGATAAGGTTGGGGCTCTTAAAGAAATGACCGAGGCGTTGGTGAATTCCAAGCGTCTGAAGCACGGTGAAGGCCTCTACGAAATGCTGCAGCAACGTGAGTCCTTGGGCAGTACCGGCATCGGCCGAGGCGTTGCCGTGCCCCATGGTCGCACCCTCGCCATTTCCCGACTCACCGTCATCTTTGCTCGATCCGAAGCGGGAGTCGAGTTTGACTCGATGGATGGTAAGCCGGTTCACCTTTTGTTCATGACCGTGGCGCCGCCGCAAGAACGGGCAAACCTATACTTGCCTGTGCTGGGAAAGATCGTGGAAACGGTCAAAAGCGCCAAAACTCGTCGCCAACTTCTCAAAGCCAGCGACTTCGACGAGATTACTGAGATTCTAGAGGAGGCAGACGAAGGTGCATGATCAACTCCATCTTCTCGTGAGCTTGCAAGACCTGGATACCCTGATCAAAGAGACGGGCGACGCGAAACGCACGGCCGAACTTGAGAGTATGGGTTTTTCTGTGGGTAACATCGAGCCCCTCAACTCTGCGCGTGCTCATCTGATTGAGAAAATCGACAAACGCTATCTCCGGATCTATGATCGTCTGAGTTCAAAACACGTGCGTGCAGTGGTTCCGGTCGAAAACAAAACCTGTCTCGGTTGCTTCCAATCCGTGCCCCCAAGTTTCTTTTCTGAAATCACCGCCGATCGTGTGGTCAAAGTTTGTGAGAACTGCGGGCGGATTCTCTACCTCCTCACCGGTTAGGCCTGCTCTTGGCCACCTCGTGTTTAACCCATCTGGAATGCGCGCGGTGCTCCGAACGAGTTGACCCAGGCGTCCTGCAAACGTTTTGTTCGTGCGGAGGAACTTGGCTCGCTCGCTACAATCTTGAAGCGGCAGCCAGAAGTCTCAACCCTGAGACTTTTCTGAATCGCCGGGTTGGCTTTTGGAGCTATCCCGAAGTTTCACCTTCCCAATCCGACGGTGCCAGTCGAGGATTGGGGGAGGGGGGAACGCCGCTCCTTCCCATTCGTGCGCTTCCCGAGCTGGAACTCAATCTTTTTGCCAAAGACGAAGGCATCAACCCCGGAGGATCCTTCAAGGCCAGGGGAATGGCCTCCGCGGTTTCCAGAGCCAAGGAATTGGGAGCCTCAGCCTTGGCCCTGCCAAGTGCCGGAAATGCCGGAGTCGCTGCGGCTCAGTATGGTGCGTTTTGGAACCTCCCGGTTCATGTGGCCTTGCCGGTGGAAACGCCGGCTCCATTTCGAGATGCCATCCAAACCCACGGGGCCACCGTGTACGAG
>JABDJR010000330.1 GCA_013003415.1 Candidatus Eiseniibacteriota bacterium
GGACAGAGTCCTTACTCCTCCGGGAGGGTGGGGATTCGTTCCAGCTGAAAACCGGGGGCGCCCCCTGGAAGCAGAGGATGTGTTGGCCGGTGTGGGAACGCGGACCCATGTGTTTGATCTTTCCGAATTTGCCGGCGAGTCGGTTCGCATTGTCTTTCAACTCGCTTCCGACGTGACGGGAACCGAGAATGCTTGGACGCTTCGTCAGAGCTTCCTGGAATCCGGATCCGACCCCGTGTTTGATCTCGTCTACGGGGAAGACACCAGTGAAGGGTTGAGAATCAACCGCACGGCTTCACGCACGATCCTAGAGTGGGAGCTTTACGGTGGGTCCGGGCTGACGACTCCCACTACCCTGATTCGCTCCGGGATTGGCCCGCCCCCGGAACGGGTGCGTGATGGCCAAGCCGTACCCGGTATCACCCGCCGCTATGATCTGGTGTGGACAGAGCAAGGCAGTGGCCATGGAACCGCCTCAGGAAAGTTCTTGATTCCATCTCCGCGCGCGGACGTGCTTCGTGTGTCTCCCAACCCCCAAATATCCGGCTCACCTCAAGCCTGGGAGGTTCTGGTTCCGACCGATGGGGGAGGTCTATTCCAACTTGACCTCTTTTCCGTGATCGGTCGCCGTGTGATGAGTGAATCCGTAGTCTGGAACATTCCCGGCCTCCGGCGGGTTGTTTGGGATGGACGGGATGCTAGTGGACGAATTCCGGCAAACGGTGTTTATTTCTTACGGATACAATTTCCGGCGGGGAACGTTTTTACACAAAAGGTGGTATTGCTTCCGTGATACGGCGACTCATGGTTCTCACGACACTCATTCTTCATACGCTTACATCCGGGTCTTTGGCGTCCGCGGCAACCCCCACGGAGGCCATCGATTCCCTCGAGGAAGCGCGCGGACTCTTCCGTCAAGGGTTGTTCATGGGGGATATCGAAACTCTCGATCGCTCTCGGGACATGCGTTTTGCAGCCTTAGATGCCTTAGACGAGATGGATCCCCAGTCCATCACGGGCGTTCCCTGGCCGGAGCGCATCGCCTGGATGGAGCATGCCCTTTTTGAGAGACGCGCCGACTGGTCCTTGAAGTTGCTTGGCGTCATACGCGCATCGAGTGCCGATCCGTTCCCACCGGTGGGCTCCGCGAACCGCGGCATAGGGGCTCTCGTGGCCGGCATGAGCGCCGATGCCGCCCTTCGTGGCGTTCCTAACCTATCTTCCGATGACAAAGCTTCCTTGCGTAGCTTTGCTGAGCGAGCCTATGAGGTTTCTGCCCGCGAGAACTTCCTTCTTCGCGACGAGGCGTTCTATCGCCTATGGCGGTTAGGTGACGCTCGCGACAATCTTGCGATGATGGCGGAGTGGTCCGACTCTCTAGCCGTAGCCACGCCACGAAGTTTACGAACCCCGGCAACACGGTTGACGCGTGTGCAGCGCTTTCTCGACTTAGGGGACTTTGGGGAAGCCCTTCAAGAGGCACGACTCGCCATGCCGAAAGGGGATTCCGCAGAAATGCGCTGGGCCATGGCGGAAGCGAATTTCGGGCTCGACTTTGAGGGACAAGGTGCTCGTGAGTTGGAAAAGCTTATCGGCTCATTCGGCGGGCAGCGACTTGCCTGGGACGCCTACGAAAAGCGGCTTCGGCTCGGTGACACCAATACCAATTTGTATCTCACGAAAGAACAACGTTTCAATCTCCTGAAACCCCTTCTCAAGGGCTCAACCGCAAAACGGGCTGAAGCTGCGCTCAAAACCTTGGCCGATCAGAACCGTTCCATGCGCGCCCAGATTCTTTCTACCCTCACCGAGTACTACTACAAAACCAAACGTTACTCCGACGCAGAACCCTACCTAAAGGAATTGATCGAAGGTTCGGATTCCATCAGCCGCCGGGCCCAGTTGACGTAC
This sequence comes from Candidatus Eiseniibacteriota bacterium, assembly GCA_013003415.1. Taxonomy (GTDB): domain Bacteria; phylum Eisenbacteria; class RBG-16-71-46; order JABDJR01; family JABDJR01; genus JABDJR01. The sequence goes on from JABDJR010000330.1 coordinate 1,912, forward strand.
GCTCGTCTCCTACGAAACTCAGGTCGCATTGCCCCCATGGAAGAACTCTACGAGAGGCTTGTCTCTGCCGGCGGGTCCCATGGGCAAAAGGCCATTTGGGAATTGGCGCGTGAATATGAAAGCTTGGCTCGTTGGGAAGATGCCAATACCGCTTACTCTAGATTGCTCTCCCTGTTTCCCGGACACGGAAAGAAAGACAAGGCTCGCTATCGTCGAGGCTTCGCTAGGTACCGCATGGGCGCCTACGTCGACGCGGAGTCCGATTTCCGAACCCTGTTTCGGAAGAAGAACGGAAGCGCCGAGGAAGAGGCGGCTTTCTGGCTAGCTAAGTCTCTAGAGGCACAGGGTAAAGCTCAGGAAGCCCAGGCGGTGGGGTCGGGAGCCATCAGCTCCTCCTTTCCGGCCGGGTTCTATGGGGTTTCTCTCCGTCGCGATTATGGAAAAGAAACCACGGCCGTCCAATCTACGCCTTTACCT
>JABDJR010000332.1 GCA_013003415.1 Candidatus Eiseniibacteriota bacterium
CCTGGTTAGCGTAAATGGGATCGACTGGGAAGTCATTACACCCGACGGCGACTACCCGTTTGATTTTGTCTTTTCCTTGGTTCAGCCCGGCTATTCCGGTCGCCAGAGTACTTGGACTCCAGCGGAATTTGATCTCACGTCTTTCCTCGGGGAGTCTTCGGTTTGGATCAAGTTCAACTTTGCCTCCGACACGGGGCTTGCCGGGCCGGGTTGGTTTATCGATGATGTGCAAATCCTAGAGAATCAAGCCTTGGCGCTTCCTCTACGGGTTGGGGCCGTTAGTGGGCGTAACGCTTTGGTTCCTGTTTCGTGGGACAGCCCGGGTGGTGTACCCACCGACAAGACGTCGCCCATTCTGGGGTATACGGTGTACCGAACGGAAGACCAGGAGATTTGGACGAAACTCAACAAGGAACTGCTCTCCGAAACCGAATTCCTCGATGACACCGCATTGAATGGAAACTTCTACGATTATGCAGTGACCGCCACGTACGAAGATGGCGAGAGTCCGCTTTCGGATTTCGCAACCGCCATTCCTTATGTCGCGGGCTACGAGAGCAACACCACCGCGATCGCAGCTCAACTTGATGAAGGGGATAGCGAAGTTCAAACCTTGTCACTGACGAACGACGGTACGGGCTTCCTGCAGATGAACATCTTTGAAGCCGGTCCCGACCACGTGTTGGATGATATCCGCATTCGCTTCGACTTCCCGGATCCGACTGCTTCCAAGGGCGGCGTCTTGGGTCAGGCGGAGGTCGCTTTACCCGAAGTCTCCGAGAGCGTCTCGATCAATTCCGATGTTTCGGATCAGCTTCGGAAGGCCTACATGGAGGCCATGGGTATTTCGGCGGCCGAGGTCAAAGCCTCGGGTTCGGTCGAAAAGCCCAGCTCCCGAGACGTTGTAAAGTTCAAGGCAATTCCTCCGACGGGGTCCTACGTCGACGTCTTCACGGATCCTGCGGATCTTGCCGCCCCTGGATTCCCTGATCTCAAAGACATTGGCTTCCAGTTCGAAGATGGAAGTTTCTATGTGCGTGTCACAAGTCATCAGGTGTGGGGTTCCTTCCAGGGGTTTAACCTCTCCATTAGTTTTGATGTGGATCAGAACCCGGATACAGGTGGTTTCGCGGGAGACTATTTGTTACTCGCCGGGGCCATTCCAATCAACAATCCGAACATTGGAGCGCCGGCAGTGCTTCTGGACGGGAACTTCAACATTGTGGGTTTCCCTCATCACCTCATCCAACAGGACAACACCGATGAGGCGGAGTGGGGCTTCTTTGCAAGCACCATTAATGCGGGCAACTCCATGTATGTCTCGGCGACCACGCTAGCCCCCAACGGTCAGATTCCTTTGGACTCCGCCCCGAACGGAGTCAACATCAGTTGGATTGGTCGGGAGGCGACGCACTACGAGGTTTTTCAGCAGGCTTCGGTTGAAGTTCCGATCAACCTCGTCGCCGACCTTGCTCCCGCGACCTACACAGCGCAGTTGCTTGTTGAAACCAACGATCCTACGGCTCGCGAAGTCGCCATTCCGGTCTCCCTTCAAGTCGATGAAGTGGTTCCGGTTCGCCTTCTTGCTTTCGATGCATCCTCGGGAGACTTAGGAGTCAATCTGAAGTGGAAGACGGCTGAAGAAACCGACCATCTTGGGTTCCATGTCTATCGCAGAACTGGCGCAGAAGAAACTGAAGTTCGGATCAATGGGGATCTTGTTCTCGCTCGCCGGGCGGGTGAGTACGTGTTCGAAGATCGCGATGTGGTTCCGGGGGAAACCTATTCCTATCGACTCGGAGACATGAGTCGCGACGGCTCTATCCGATTCCATAGCCCGGTTGCCATTCGCTTCGCGGGTACGGAACTTTTGGGGGCTCCGGTTTTGCGACAGAGTTCTCCGAATCCTTTGGTGAGTGCCACCTCCATCCGATTTGGCCTACCCGAGCAAGATCGCGTTTCCTTGGCCATCTATTCGATCACTGGGCAACGCGTTCGGGTCTTGGCGCAGAATGAGTCCTTTGGCGATGGCTTCCACGAAGTGACTTGGGACGGTCGGGACGAAGCTGGTCGTCGGGTTGCCGCCGGTGTCTATACCTACCGTCTCCAGACAAGCCGCAGTGTCATGCAGCAAAAGCTCGTGGTTGTTCGGTAAGGTCCACGGGCATTGATTTAGAGGGGAATCCTTATGGATTCCCCTCTTTTTTTGCGTGATGTCTTATGAGTATTTCGGTGTGGGGAGGCTTCGCTTTCGCGCTCAGAGGCGTGTACAATCCTTGGCTTATCCAATATGGCTTTGCCAAGGGGGTCACGCTTCATGTCCGTCTTCCGTTTTGGGCTATTGCCCGTCCTCGTCGTGCTTACCGGTATGGGATGCCTTTTCCTGGCTCCGACTACCGCTACGGCTCAACATCATCACCACGATCACTATGAAGTTCCTGAGGTCCAGAAGAATCCCCTGGCTCAAGAGCGCCTGAGCTCGAACAGCGAGTGGCAGAGCTATCTGAAGGAAAACAGCGGGTGGGTCGCACGATGGAATGAAGTGACTTTGATGCCTGAGCGGGCCCAGGGCCCGGCCGTATCCCTAGGCGAAATTCCAAGCGACGACGTCGCTGCGGAGCGGCTTTCCCGTCGTTTTCTGACATCTCATGTCGACGCGTGGGTGGCCACCGAAGATCTCGAATTGGTGCGCGCGGTTGAAGCGGGGTCCGGTTGGTGGATCCAATATGCTCAGCAACACAAGGGCCTCCGGGTTGTGGACGGACGCGTGTTTACCCGGCTCACCAGTCTTGGCTCGGTATCGAGCTTTGGGGTTCTGACTTATCCCGACGTTCAGGTCGACGTGGATCCCGCCGTCACCATGGAAGCCGCCCAGCTCACCGCCATTCGTGATTTTGATGCGAGCACGGAGATTGAAGCGCCTCGGGGAGAGCTTGTCATTCTTCCTCAAGAAACCGAAGGTAAGCTGCATTACATCTTGGCCTATGAGCTTCGCTTTGTGACCTACGATCCTCCAGGTGCCTGGCACGCCTTCGTCGACGGGAAAACCGGGTCCTTGTTAAGCATCGAAAATGAAATCAAAACCGGAGAAGTCACCGGTACCCTTTCCGGTAACGTGACCAATCTTCGACCCACCGATGCTCTAAGTTCTCAACCCATGCCTTATGCCAGTCTAACTCTGAAAGATGGCGATACCGAAGCCGCCATCGACACCGCGGACGCCACCGGTAACTACAGCCTCCTCACCGACATTGATCAGGATTTCACGCTCACCGCCTATCTTGATGGGCCCTTTGGCCGCATTGAAAACGACACCAACGGCGACATAACTCCGGAAATGAGTAAGACCGTGAACACCTTGGGGAACCCCACCGAGGATCTCACCTTCGGGGGCAACTCTTTGCCCCAAGATAGAACGGCTTACTACTGGTCCATGGTCAGCCTCGACTACATCAAGAACATTGAACCGGATTTCACCGGACTCGACTATGAGATGCCGATTGTCACGGACCTGGCGAACCAAGAGTGCAACGCCTTTTGGAACGGGATAGGGACGACTTTTTACCCCGCTGGGCCGAACTGCGCCAACACGGCCATGATTCCTTCGGTGGTCATTCACGAATACGGTCATGGTGTAACGGATCTGCAGTACCGCCCCTTTGCTCCTTCCGGAGCAATGCATGAAGGGTTCAGCGACTACCTTAGTGCTACCGTCTTAAACGACCCCATTGTCGGACACGGTTTCTTTTCCAATGGAGATGATCTGAGGCGGATTGATGTCAACCGTGTGTTTCCCCGTGACGCCACCGGCCAGGTTCATAACGATGGTCTGATTATCGCCGGTGCTTTGTGGGATGTCCGCCAAACCTTGGGAG
>JABDJR010000348.1 GCA_013003415.1 Candidatus Eiseniibacteriota bacterium
TGAAATCCCCGACGTTGAACCCTGGGGAAGGCCGATTCGGCTGAGTCGCGAAAAAGAGGTGTTGGGGTTCTACCTGAGCGATCACCCCTTAAGCGAGTACCGAGATGAAATCTCGGCCGTGGCCACCGGGGACTCGGCGGAAGTGCGGGCCTTGGGCGACGGCTCTCAAGTTGGGGTTCTCGGGGTTATTTCCAACATCATTAAGAAGATCGATAAGAAAGGTCGCCCGATGGCCTTTATTACGATTGAAGATTTCTCGGGGGCCATTGAGTGCGTCCTCTTTGCCTCGGTTTACGAAAAGATCCAGGAGGTGCTTTCGGAAGACCGGGTGGTTTTGGTGAAGGGCAAACTCGACCGCAGAGATGCCGAGTCCGAGGCTAAGGTGATCGTGGACGAAGTCTTGGATTTCGAGCAGAATCGGGCCAATCTGGCCCATACCCTTTACCTCAGGGTGCCTACGAACGGTCTAGAACTCGAACGGATGGAAGAACTTAAGGGCATTCTTGCCCGTTTCCCAGGGAAGGGGGATGTGGTGATACACTTGCAGCTCCCAACCGGGCGAAAGGTGAGGCTCCTGGTCGGCTCCGGCAAAGTCGGGGTTGAACCGTCCATGATGGCAGAGCTTCGTGGTCTTCTGGGCGAAGAAGCCGTGCGGTTGGGTGAAGCGGTACACGGAAGGAATGGTCGTTGAGCAACTTTTGGTTGGAGTTCGAAAAACCGGTTGTAGAACTCGAAACTCGGATTTCCGAGCTTCGCGAATTTACATCCGGATCCAATATCGAAGTTGATGAAGAGTTGAAGCGGCTTGAGAAAAAAGCCGATCGCATGCGTCACGACATTTATACCAAACTCACTCGCTGGCAGCGCGTGCAGTTGGCGCGTCATCCCCGTCGACCGTACACCCTCAACTACATCGGCTGGATGTGCGAAGAGTTCACCGAACTTCATGGGGATCGTGCGTTTGCTGACGACCCCGCCATCGTGGCCGGCTTAGCTCGCATTGGGGGAAAACCGCTCGCCATTGTCGGTCATCAAAAGGGCCGCAACACCAAAGAGAACATTCATCGCAATTTCGGCATGCCGCACCCTGAGGGCTATCGCAAGGCCCTTCGGATTTTCGAACTCGCGGATCGCTTTCGTCTTCCCATCCTGACTTTTGTGGATACCCCCGGGGCCTATCCCGGAGTGGGAGCCGAGGAACGCGGTCAGTCTGAGGCCATTGCCAGAAACCTACGGGAAATGGCGAACCTCGCGGTTCCGTTAGTCACGGTTATTATTGGGGAGGGAGGAAGTGGCGGTGCCCTCGCTCTGGCCGTTTCGGATCGTGTCTACATGCTCGAAAACTCGGTCTATTCCGTCATTTCTCCCGAGGGCTGCGCTGGGATTCTTTGGAAAGATAGGGCCAAGGCGCCGGAGGCAGCCGAGGTTCTAAAGCTCACCGCTTCCGACAGTTTGGAGCAAGGGGTCATCGATGGCCTCATTGATGAGCCGGTGGGGGGAGCCCACCGCAATCCCGAGATGGCCGCGGCTGCGATACGGCTTCAGGTCGAAGCTGCTTTTGAGGAGCTGGGAAACCTGGACCCGGAGACTCTATTGCAAAAAAGGTTGGAGAAATTCTTAAATATCGGGGTTTACCAGGAGTAGGCATAAACCATGGAGGCCTTCCTCACCCCAGTAGCTAGAATCCTTTCTGCTCAATTTGGGCTAAATTTCGCTGGCGGCTTGCCGTCTTTCACACTCAGCCCAAAATCCCGTATCCGTATTTAGATCAATGCTTTTAGTGAGGTTGGATTAGCTCTATGCGTCGACTTTGGTTCCTCTTCATTCTTCCATTACTGTGTCTAGGGACGGTTCCCGTCGCCCATACAGCTCCGTTTCAGTTGTCGGAGAGTCAACTGTCCGCGGTTGAGTTTGAGGTGCAATTCCCGGTGCCAACTTGGACCACCGAAGAAATCAACGGTGAAACCTACCGCTACCTAACCGATCTCGACTGCTCCGAACGCCTGCATCAACTCGATGTGCAGATTCCCGCGCAGGTGTTTGAGGTGGCCGTGCCGCCAACCGGTCAGCTTGAGATTGAAACTCAGGCTACAACCCGGGGCAGCGCTCGCGGAGTTCGTTTTCCCCCCGCCTTGGTCTGGGAAGAGCCCGAGGCGTCCCGACTCGGAGAGCGTAAGGCCGCAACCCGGCAGATCTTCAACCTAACGCCCAACCTGCCCGAAGCCAGAACACCCCAGGCCCGCTTGCTAGGAATTTCCACTGAGCGCGGGCTTCGCATTGCCCGCATTGAAGTTGCCCCCGTGGTCTGGGACCCATCTACGAACACGGCGGTGTGGGCGGAAAAGGTCAACGTGCGTGTGCGTGTTTCCGGCGCGAAGCCGCTACCGGCAACCCGACCGGTCGAGGATCAAGTGGGTCAACAAGCGTGGAAGACGCGCCTGGTCAACCCCGAGTCTGCCGCCCGCTGGCAACAAGCCCGACAGCCCGACGAGGCCGGCATCCCCGAGCGCTGGTTTGACGATGCCACCCAATGGGTCAAGTTACGGATTACCGAAAACGGGATGTACGGCATCACGCCCGACGATTTGGAGGATCTGGGGATCGACGTGAGCGCGATCGATCCGCGCCAGTTCCGCCTCATGGCGGGGCCGCTGATTCAAGATGCCGGTTTCGATGCGGTTGAAGTGAACGGCGGAGGAACGCGGTTCGAAACGCGATACCGTCATGTTTATGAAAAAACAGGTTTTGTGGATGGTTTCGAAACGACCAAAGATCCGGTGGATGATCGCGAAGGCATGCTTGAACATTCCATCTGGATCACGGGAAGCACCGATGGCAGTTTTGATTCCGAGGATGTTCTGCACTTCTACGCTCTGGGACCGGACAACTTTGAGGATCGATTTCTGCCTGATGGAAGCCGTGAGGAGTTTGTTTATAACTCCTACACCGACGAAACGGTGTATTGGTTGACCTGGGACTTCCAGTCCGCCGAGGCTCCGAAACGCATGCCCGCAATCGCCGTGGCGCGGTTAGAACCGGCGAGCATTCGTGAAGTCACGGTCCGCGGTCACTTCGAAGGCAACACCTGGTACGACCCTTCCATGTATGTCAAAGGCGAGCGTTGGGAAGAGTGGTTTTGGG
>JABDJR010000352.1 GCA_013003415.1 Candidatus Eiseniibacteriota bacterium
CTGGAGCCGACCGAGACGATCGCGTCACCATCGAAGCTACCTATACGGTTGGGGAATACGACATTCTGATCCTCTCTGCCAAGGAAAGCGACGGCTTGGAGAGCTGGTTGATCGACAACGGCTATAAGATTCCTGAAGGGGCGACCCGCGTTCTGGGAAGCTACATCAAGCAAGGCATGCGCTTCTTTGTGGCCAAGGTGAATCTGGAAGAGCAGTCCAAGCTTGGGTACACCATGCTTCGCCCTCTCCAGGTGGCCTTTGAATCGCCCAAGTTCATGCTTCCGATTCGCCTCGGCACCGTCAATGCCAAGGGCCCACAAGATCTCATCGTGTATACCCTCACGCAAACCGGGCGAGTTGAGACCACGAACTACCGCACCATCAACCTGCCATCCAATGTCGACATCCCGACTTTTGTGGGCGGAGAGTTTGGAGACTTCTACAAGGCTCTGTTTTCACAACAGGTCGAGAAGGAAGGTATGCGCACCGTCTTCACGGAATACGCCTGGAACATGGCTTGGTGCGATCCCTGCGCGGCAAACCCGCTTTCGCAGAGCGAACTTCAAGAGCTCGGTGTCTTTTGGCTGGGGGATGCTTCGGTCAAGCGCGGCCGGCAACCTCAAGCTCAGAATGTTTACGTTACACGACTTCATGTGCGCTACGACGGGAAGCATTTCCCCGATGATCTCGTCTTCCAGGAAACCGGAGACACCTCCAACTTCCAGGGGCGCTATGTCATGCGGCACCCCTGGACCGGAAACGAAACTTGCGATGCGGCCCAGCAATATCGGAAGCAGCTTCGGGAGCGGCAAGAAAACGAAGCCGTGATGTTGGCCCGGCTCACGGGTTGGGATCTGAATGAAATCCGCAACAAGATCGGTTTTGCCGGCGAGCCTGAAAAGTCAGGTAACTGGTGGGACAAGCTCTGGGGCAAGAACTAGGAATTCGAAAGAAGAGCGTTTAGAAGCCCAGTGCAAGGTATTGGGTTTGGCAAAGGCCCCTCAAGCCTGAGGATGGCGGGGCACTTAAGACACGCAGTGATCGGGAGCGGTCGGGGCGGTCTTGGGTGTCTCGCCTATCTTTTTCTGTTCGGGCATGTGTTGATGGGCGAGGTTCTTGCCGGCGGCTGCGTGCCCGGCGTGGTTCCGCTGATAAGGATCAGTGCGGCGCGATTTAACCGGGGATGCGAGCGGAAATCACCGGGATGTGCCAAACCGCATAACCCTTGGGGTTTCGAATGGCGGCGATCATGGTTTTCCAGTAATTGGCCACCTGCTCTTGAGTAAACTCCGTGTGCTCCACAATGGCATCGGAGTAACCGTCGCGCCAAGCCTCCCAGATTTGCGCGAAAGTTTCCCGGGGAACGCGCATGGTGTCGACAATCAGATAGTCCATCCAGACATCTTCAAGCTCTAGAGCCATGAGCATGCTCGGGACTTTGCGGCCATTGCGAAGATCGGTCCCGGTTCCCTCCGCGAATTGAACCGGCCCTTTGAGCCAGAATTCATCGGTATCTTGCGATACCGGATGGAAGTACATCATGGAGTAGTCTTCGGCCAAGACGTGAAGATGTCCGCCAGGTTTTGTAACGCGCACCATCTCGGCCAGAACTTCTTCGGGGTTTGGAATCGATTGAAGCATGTGTCGGCAAATGGTGAGGTCGTAATGGTTGTCTTCGTAGCCCAAGGCAAAGGCGTCCCCCACCTCAAACCGAACGCGATCGCCGTGGGGCGCGCAAAGCTCTCTGGCGCGGACCAAATGAGGCTCAATGATATCGATACCGGTGAAAGATGCGGTGGTGAACAGAGTCGCTAGGCGATTCTCAAGCTCGCCGGTTCCGCAGCCTACATCCAGCACCTGAGCCTGTTCGGGCAGATGGTATCGCAGGAACAATTGAGACTCTTGAGGCCACACGGCCTCGGTTTGATGAGCCAGGTTTCGGACCATGGACTCATCGGCCATTTGCTCCGCTTGGGGATTTCGATCGACGCTCAAGATCCTGCCATGAGTCGATTAAAGAAGGCCGGCACGGTGGATTCGTGCGTGGTGGTAACTCCCGCGTGCTTGGACTTCCAGGTTTCAAAGGCTTGCTTGGATGAGAAAACACCGTTGGTGGCCCCGGTAGTTTCGGTGGCAACCGCAAAAGCTTTCCCGGGTTTTCCCGTTCTCAGGCGACCGGAGCGAACGGAAAACTTAATGGGGATTCCCGTTTCCGCGCAGTTCCCCATGAGGTCAACGCCATCACCCTTGAAGGACTTGGCATTGTTTCGTAAGGCAGACTCAAGGGAAACCACATCATAGGTCCGACCTTCCATCGGCGAGAAGGTGAGGTAGCAAAGACCTCCCCCATTAGCAATGTCGGCATCAACCACGTCAAAGGTCGGAGGGTCGACGGTCTCGTCTTTAGAAATCCAACGCAGCTCCACGAAGGCATCGACCGCTTTTGTAAGCTCTTCTTCAGAAAGATCGAGGGCAGATCCGAGTTGGTTGTAGTTAAACCCGCCGTCGTTCTTGGCCAAATACTGCAAAACCGACTTCTCTGTGCCGTTTAATACAGCCGCAATTGCGGGGAAGTGAGACATGGATCCGAGACACCACTCGGGGTGCTTGGCTAAAACCTCACCAAACTTGAGGCGTTCTTTGAGGGAAAGATCTTTTCCCAAAGAAATCTGTGTGATGTTGGTCAATCGATTGGGGCCTGCGCTGGATGTATAAATCCACTCTTGGGTGAGCGCGTCGAGCAAGGTGGAGTCTGCAGGGGCTAGGCTGTGCCACTCTGCCCGCAGGTTGTCCATCTGTTCCTGGGACGGATAAGAAGGTCCGGCTTGGCGGCTCGATCCGGGGATTTTGGCATCGCTAAAAATCGTGGCGAATTCGGGCCCGTCGCTGAGGCTGAGTGGGCTCTCTCCTCCCCGAAAGAAAAAGACTCCCAAGGCAACGATGGCGACCAGTACAAGAATGAGAAGTAGCTGTTTCATAACCCCGAAATATATCGCTATCTGCCTCTAGAGTCACGAGTTAGATCGTCGTACGGAATATTTCCGTGTCAGTTCTTTCGTTCGGAAATAATCCACATCTGAGATCAAGAAATCGGAATATTTCCGTGCCCGATAAATTCTCCCCAAAGCCCAACTTTCGCTCTAACTCGTTGCCTTGCTTGGGACAACGCCCGGGCAAGCGGTATCGGCCCCAATCTTGCAGAAAAGGGTGGTGGACCTGTGCATTCTATCTCGGAGGAGAGTTCACCCATGCGTCGAAAACACATCTCGTTTCTCCTTGCCGCGGCGGCCATTCTGATCGCCTCCGCAAGCGCGTCCGCGTCTGTGATGCGCCTAGAAGTTGGAGATCTCGTTCCCAAATCCAATCAGATCATCCGCGGGGAGGTTGTTTCCGTGGAATCCGCTTGGGGCGAGTGGCTCACCCAAGGTGAGGTCATTTATTCAACCGCCATCGTTCGCGTCACTGAACGATACCTAGGTCAGCCGACTCAAGAAGTCGCCGTCACACTGATCGGCGGCACGGTCAACGGAACCACCATGAAGGCCTCAGAGTGTCCACAACTGGCTCCTGGCGAAGATGTGGTTCTTTTCCTGCTTGAGTACGAAGACAAGAATTGGGTCACCGGTTTAGACAACGGCAAGTACCGCGTTGTCGATGATGTAGCCATCAATAACGGACACCATACCGCGCGTCGTCTTCCTTTAACTGAACTCGAAAGAGAGATTGTGGACAAGGTTCGCGATCTTTCGACGGATCGATAGGGGGACAACATGAAAAAGCTCACCGTGCGCCTCTGTCTGCTCTTTATTCTCGCTGCGGGTGTCCTTACTCCCGTCTGGCAGTCTCATGCTTTTGTCACTTTTGGCATCATGGACCAGTTTCACACCCAGCAATTTTGGGTGAATCCCAACTTTAATAGCGTCACAGACCCCAATGCGGGTACGGCGGCCCAGCAACTAACCGCGATTCAGAACGGAGCCGCGGACTGGAACGGAAACGCCGATCACCAATTCACTTTTGGGGGTCAGACCGCAGTTGCGGCCGTAAATCCTAACGACGGGATCGATGCGGTTTTCTACTCGGACAACGTCGGTGACCCCATGTTCGGGGCGCTCGCGATTTGTTTCCTGTTTGCCGACGCCAAGAACTTCATCACCTCGTTTGACATTGAGTTTTATGACTTCAACGGTCAAACCTTCAACGACTTTCTGTATTTCGGGTTGCCCGCCCCTGCGTTGCCCGCGTTCAACGAGTTTGATATTTGGGGAATTGCCACCCACGAGTTTGGACACGCCCTTGGTTTAGACCACACTCAGTTTGCAGACAATACGATTACGATGTTTCCCTCGATTGCACCGGGGTCGATCGTTTGGCGAACGCTCCATGTCGACGACATCAATGGAATCCAGAACATATACGGCCCACCCCCGTTTGTAGCCAAGTTCGCCGGCGTGCAAGTGTTTTGCCCGGGCAACATTAATGTGCCCATCGGAACGCCAACGAACATCGGCGGTTGGACAATCACCAACACGGGAAATGTTCCCGACTGCTTCAACTGGGTCTTAACCGATGGTGGAGCGGGTGTTTTGGT
>JABDJR010000372.1 GCA_013003415.1 Candidatus Eiseniibacteriota bacterium
CTTGGGACAAAGGGAAGTTTAGCGACCAAGCCATCGCGGTGGATCTGGGGGCAGGAGTCCGATTTGGGGAGGAAGGTATCTCTTTCTTGTTGGCAAAGAACGTCAACGATTCCGATTCCGACATTAAAACGATTCTCCGATTCCAAGAGTCGTTCTAGGGGCACATGCAAAACCGGGGGCCAAACACCAAGGGACTCAGGTCCCTCTTTGTTGCGATTGTTATCGCGGGCTGGCTGCTGCCTGCGACGGTGCATGCTTTCTCGATCACCGTCGAGGCTCCGCGAACCAACTCTCAAAACATCCCCGGGGCGGGTGGGACCGAAGACACCCTGGTGGCCAAGTTTTCCATTGATAACCTGTTTGACCCGGAAGCCCTCTCTTCTCTTGGAGAGGGTGTCCCCGCAACCCTCACCTTGGTGGTGGACTTGTGGCGAGTACGTGCCGGCTGGTGGGACGCTTCGATTCGAACTCAGGAACTGACCTATCGCTTCCGACATGACCGGGTTTCGAGTCAATATCTTGTTCGAAACCCGGACCGCACCATTACCGAATGCGAGAATAAGACCGCTCTACTGGCTCACATTCAAAGAATCCACGAAATTGTGTTGGCTCCGGCAGAAGCCTTTCCAGAGAACAAGACCTTCTACATCAGCATCAAGGCCGTGTTGCAGCCGGTGAATCTGGAAGACCTCGAGAAAGTCGACGCTTGGCTCTCCGGCGATGTGACGAGCCAGGGCGGCGGGGTGCTTGGGTTGCCGCGCACCTTTGCCAGCTTACTTTTCGGCATCAGTGGCTTTGGCGATCGTCAGGCTTTGGGGAGAAGCGAATTGTTTGTCCCCAACCCCAAGCAACCTTAGACCCGCCGCCAACCGGCAGCCCCTTCTTTACCCTCAAGCTTGTCGGACACTCGCAAAGGCGGCCAAGCCCCAAAAGCCACTACGGTAACGGCTGGTCGGTCTTTTCTTGTTGGCGGCCACCCAGATGCTTGGCGAGGAAAGCTTCCGCTTCAGCATAAAAGGTTTCCCGATTCTCCGGTCTTCCCAAACCATGGCCTTCGTTCTCGAAGAGCAAGTATTTGTGCTCGACCCCATTTTCTTGCAGTTTGGCCACGATCTGATCGGACTCCGCTTGTTTCACACGCGGATCATGAGCCCCTTGAGTAATGAGCATCGGAATCTTGATCTTATCCGCATGATGAAACGGAGAACGCTCGCGCATCATTTCATGATCACGCTCGGGGTGTGCTCCGCGAAGAAAGAACCGCGGCTTCCGCGTTTCCCACTGGGGCGGGAAAGCATTCATAAACGTTTCCAGGTTCGCCACTCCCACTCCATCAATCGCACAGGTGAAGAAGTCCGGTGTGAATGCGGCGGCGCAAAGGGCCTGATAGCCACCGAAGGACCAGCCCATGATCCCAATTCTCCCGCGATCCGCGTACCCCTTGTCGATGGCCCATTCGGCTCCATCAACAAGATCCCAGAGCATCTTCCGACCCCACTCATGATTGGCCGCGTTGATAAATGTCTTTCCGTACGTGGTTGAACCCCGGAAGTTCACGTTCAAGACCGCATAACCCCGATTGGTCATGAGTTGGCGCTCCGGATCGTAACCGTAGGAATCACGCCACCAGGGCCCGCCGTGAGCTTGCACCACTAGAGGAAGGTTTTTGCGCGGCACACCAGGGGGAAAGGAAATGTAGCCCTCAACCTCAAGGCCGTCTCGGGCTTTGAACTTAATCGGCTCCATGTCCGCGAGGGTGTAGTCCTTCAACTTTGGATTGCTCTCAAACAAGAGAACGGCATCTTTTGAATCTCGATCATAGGCGTAGTAAGCGGCGGGACCAGTTGCCGACTGATACCCAATAAACCACTTTCGATCATCATGACTGCGGCTTGTAATCCAGAAGTCCCCATCATGGAGGGTTTTCAGCTTGGAAAGATCTTCGCCGATCGAGGGATCGAGAACTTTCCAAGCACGACGCGCCTTTTCATACCAGATAGCCTGTAGATCACCAGTTTGAGGATGTCTCATCAGCTCAACGCCAAAAACATCTCCCACATCATATTCCTTGTCTTCGTAAAGCGTTTCGATTTCGCCACTCGCTAGATCGAGTTGGCAAAGTCGTCCCATATCGGATCCTCGCGAATCCAACAAATAGGCGTACTTGTCATCTGCGCTAAATCCAATCGGGCGGCTAGTGATGGCGTCTTCAAGATCCCAATGAGCAACCTTACGCCACTCGGAGTCCTCGTCGTCTCTTACCATGAAGTCGAAGCTGCCATCTTGATTGGAGAGATGCATTCCTCTGACCCGCAGCTTGGTGTCTTTAATCCAGAACCGCACGTTACCCGGATTCTCCGCAATCATGGTGGTGCGCCCGGTGGCAATGTCCAACCGATAGACATCATGAGCCAAGGGGTTTCGCTTATTGAGTTCAATGAGCATTTGGTCGGGATAGTTCGGATCGACAGCTAGAATCTTGGCTTGGACCCCGTCGGAGGGTGTGATTGCGCGCTGGTGTCCGGTTTCAATGTTCACCGAGTGCAGAGCCCAATTCTCGTCTCCGTCGTTGTCGCTCATGTAGCAAATGTGTTTGCCGTCCGGAGCCCAAAAGTAGAACAACAAATCGCGAGTGCGGTTTTTGGTAACCGGCTTCCCCTCTTCCCCAACTCGCGCCACCCAAACATTCATGACCCCGTCATCGGGGGCAAGGTAAGCGTACTTTTCGCCGTTGGGGGACAACTCCGCCGCCTCGCGCTCAGGGTTTCCAAAGAGAACATCGCGAGGAATCAGCTCGGGAGGCCCACTCGCTTCATCCTGGCTGGTCCCACTGCACGCGGACAGTCCAACTCCGGCAAGGATCGCGACCGAAAAAAAGCCTGATTTCACTCGAGACATCATGAATACTCCTTCAGAAACCGAACCGACACCCAAACAATTGCAAGGACGCAGCTAGAATGACCAGTTCACGATGGGAAAGACCGGCAGCGAATCTTTACTTTTAATGATGTTCAAGATTCCAATCTGTAACCCGTCCATGTGATTCGTGATGTTCAGAATCCCAACTTGAAGGCCGGACATGCTCTCAGTGTTGTTCACAAAACCCCACATGAGCCCTTCCGCAGAGGCCGCCTGATTGTAAGCCCCGGATTGGAAACCCGTCATTTTTCACTTCGTGATGCCGACAAAATCATCTTTC
>JABDJR010000375.1 GCA_013003415.1 Candidatus Eiseniibacteriota bacterium
ATTGGGAAGGGACTCGGGATGCGCCAGCATCCATGCCCATGCCTGAATAGAAAGTCCTCCTAGCCCTCCCGCAGGAACCTCAAGGCTTTCGGCAAAGCCAAGCGCTGCGGCAATGCCAATGCGAATTCCGGTAAAGGAACCGGGGCCGACGTTGACGACGACCGAGCTCACATCTTTGGGTTGGGAATTCATCTGCTGCAACAATTCTTCGACGCGAGTGACGACAAGCTCGGCATGCTTTCCAAGGGGGCCAAGATCGGCACTGACAATCTTAGAATCATGCAGCAACGCCACGCCACCCTCAGGAGCCGCCGTGTCGAGGGCCAGAATCATGAAGATGCCCCCAAGGGCTTCAATGGGGTGCCCAGTGATTCGGACAGACGCATGAGTGGTTCCTGCGGCCCAGAAAACCGAAGCCTTCGCAGGTTGTCGTCTTCTTCCGAAAAGTCGATTCGAATAGAACCATCAGGAAAGGTTTGCAATCGCTCAGCCCACTCAATGACACACACACCATCTCTCCCCAAAAAGTCATCGAGTCCAAGTTCATGAATATCGCGAAGACTAGAAAGTCGATATAAATCGAGGTGGTGGAGCGGAACCCGCCCAGGATAGGTTAAATGAAGCGCGAAGGTCGGGCTTTTCACCATGATCCCAACTCCAAGCCCCCGAGCCAAACCCCGAACCAACGTGGTCTTTCCCATTCCCAGATCGCCCACAAGCATGAGCGAGTCCCCGGGACACAGAGCACCAGCCATAGTCTCGCCTAGCGCCTCGGTTTCTTCGGGAGAACCAGGAGTGAGATCGAAACTCCAAAGACTTAACGAGGATTCAAAACCACGCAGGGGAGAATGACCTCTTCCATGGCTGCGCCGCCATGCTGAAAGGAGTTTCGGTAAAGTCGTTCGTACTCATGAAAGTTCGTTGGATAGACAAAATAGAAATCTTCGCGCGCCAAAATATAATTCTTGTTCAGGAAGTCGTTGGGCAAGCCCCAAGTCTCCGGATCGCGAATAAGAATAGCATCTTTGTCTTCGCCTCTAAGATTCACGCCATGTTTATGACGCAGGTTGGTGCTGGTTTCGCGGTTTCCGTAGACTAAGCTAGAGCGGCGTGCCTGAACCGCTCCGTGGTCGGTCGTTAGAATAACGGTGGCGTTTTGCTCAGCCATGCTCTTCATGATTTCACGCAGAACAGAGTGGCTGAACCACGAGTTCAGAAGAGAGCGGAAGCCGGCCTCATCGGGGGCCAACTCACGCAGCACACGGCTTTCACTCCGACCATGGGTCAGAAGATCAAGGAAGTTGAAAACGAACGTCACCAAAGGAATACCTTCGTAAGTGGTGATTTGGCGTTTGACGGCCGCTTCTTCGTCCGGGTGATAGACCTTCTGATATTTGAAGTTCATATCCTTATGGCCGTGACGAGCGAGCTGAGCTTCTAAGAATTCGGTTTCGTGACGGTTCCGTCCGCGTTCCTCGTTCGTATTCTCTCCCCACCACTTCGGATACTGCTCCGCCATTTCTTTGGGGGTGAGCCCTGAGAAAATAGCGTTGCGCGAATACGGGGTGGCGCTTGGCATCACCGAATAATAGAGATGCACCTCGGAGCGAAAGAGCGGATCGAGATACTCTTGAATGCTGAGCCATTGGTCGTATCGCATGCAATCCATGACAATGAGATAGACCGTGTGCCCCTCTTTAAGGTTCGGCAAAACAAATCGCGGAACGATATCTGTAGATAGCGTGGGGCGAGTTTCCGGATTCGCAATCCACTTGGGATACTCTTTTTCCAGAAACCGTGAGAAGTCGCGATTCATTTCACGCTTCATATCGAAATGCGCCTGGCGGAGCCCGCTATCCTCAATGTTATAGAGTTCGAGCTCTAGGTCGCTGACCTTTTGGTACAGCTCGCGCCACTCTTTCTCATCGAGTGGGTCCATGCGTTTTTGCTGAAGACGATTGAACTCGGAAACGTAGTCGCGCGTAAACTGCCCCTCTTGAATCCGAGTTCCCTCGGTGAGGCGTTTGACCGTGAGCAAGACCTGACTGGGATGGACGGGCTTAACCAAATAGTCCTGAATCCGTTTCCCAATAGCCTCCTCCATGAGGGACTCTTCTTCGCTTTTTGTAATGAGCACCACGGGACAGGCAGCGTCAATTTCTTTGATCGCGCGCAGCGTTTCGATCCCGCCAAGACCGGGCATCATTTCGTCGAGGAGCACGACATCGAAGTTTTTTTCTTTGAAGAGAGAAAGGGCGTCTTCACCGTTGGGAACGGCGGTCACTTCGTAACCACGGCCTTCAAGATATAAAATGTGGGGCCGAAGAAGATCGATTTCGTCATCTGCCCAGAGAACTTGTTTTTTTGCTTCGCTCATGAGTAAACCACCTAATTGGGAAATGCTTGCTAAATAACGTTGTGGCCTATCAAAGATTCATGCAGCGGTTCCCATGAGAATACAAGTTGTTGTTCGAACCGGATCAGAAGACCTGGACCAGATGACCCGAACTATGAGCTAGAAGAGGCACCGGGTAACGTGATCAGAAACTCAGCCCCCTGACCGGGCTCGCTCCAGCTCAGTTCAAGGCGGCCTCGATGGTATTCGGTAACGATGCGTTGGGCCAGAGGTAATCCGAGCCCCCATCCTCGAGTTCGCGTGCTCACACCGGGGCGGAAGATCTGCTTCTCCATACCCGGGCGCACTCCCCTTCCATTGTCTCTTACCGACAAGCTTACCGAATTGTTCCGAGAATGTCCCACTACGCGCACCTGAACCAGGCCGTGGTCCTTATCTGCGGCATCGATGGCATTCTTGATCAGGTTCTCGAGCACCCATCCCAAAAGTTCTGGGTTAAATCGCACAGAAACGGGTTCGCCTTGGGAGGTGTACTGAATTTCGATCTTCCGACTCTGCCTTGGCAATCGGTGACTGAAGTAGTCCACCGTTTGCTCGACGATCTTTTCAATCGATCCTTCCGTGAGCTTCGGTTTCGAACCAATCTGACTAAACCGATCGGCAACCCGCTTGAGGCGTTCCGCATCCCGGTCGATCTCGTCGACCACTTCGTTGTAGAGGGCTGCAGGAATGGTGACGTCGCTCTCGGCGCGGTCGCCCACCTC
>JABDJR010000393.1 GCA_013003415.1 Candidatus Eiseniibacteriota bacterium
CTCTTGCAGAACCAACAGGTCTACTGGCTTCTCTAGAACTTCGTGTACCCGCAGGTCCGAAATCTTCGACTCATAAGACTCTCTCAAGTTGCCGCTGAGCACCACGAGTTCGGCCGAAACGCCTCGCTCGCGCATGCGCCGCATCACCTGATCACCGCTAATATCGGGAAGGTTGATGTCAACAAAGGCCAACCCAAACGGCTCTGTATCCGCGATATCGAGAGCGGTCTGACCATCCGGCGCATCCAGCACCTGATATCCTACCGACTCAAAGAAGTCGCGGAGCAAGAGACGCATCGTGGGTTCATCTTCGATGACTAGAATGCGCTTACTCATGCTGCTGTCCTTGCAGAATGTCGACAAATGGGGAACTGCATTTCGACTTCGGTGCCTTTTCCCCATTCACTATCAATTTGAATCTGACCATCATTGGTTTCCACCAAGGACTTCACAATGCACATGCCAAGACCGGTGCCTTTGGTGCCCTTCGTCGTAAAAAACGGATCAAACACTCGCGATTGATCCGTGTCCTTGATCCCGGTTCCGTTGTCGTGAAAAGCGATCACGAGCTGCTCGTTTTGCTCCGAGCAAGAGATCAAAAGTTCCGGGTCACTTCCCTCTGATTTTTCGAGGGCTTCGAAACTGTTCTTGAAGATGTTGATGAAGGCCCGGCGGATTTGCTCTGCGTCTAGGAACACACAGAGATCGTCCGGGATATCGAATTGAGTTTTGATTTGGACGTCGCTGTTGCCGCTGGTGGTGAGAAACTCTTCGCCAAGCTCCTCAACGAGGCCGGCAAGCAAGGGATTCACGGCCACCAATCCCGGATCGGGGGATTGGGGGCGGGCGTAATCCAGAACGTCTCGAACCAACGCACCAAGGCGATCCACCTCGCGAATGATCATGGGACCAAATTTTTGCACGCGCTTCAAAGTTGTACTGTCTTGAGTGACCAACTGCGCAAAGGCCCGCAGCGGGGCAAGGCGGTTTTTGAACTCGTGGGCGATTCCCGCGTTCATGGTACCCAGGGTAATCAGATGATCGGCCCGAGCCAGCTCGCCTTGGAGCTTTCGAATTTGGGTTACATCTCGATACTCCACAAAAATCACGCGCTTTTCATCAAGATCGAACAGCGTTCCGGAGGCGTTGCAAGTAAGCTGCGTTCCGTCCGAACCCAGCACCTCCATTTCAAGATCGTTGAGCTTTCCACCGTAGGCCAGGTTTCGATAGTGACCGGCCATACTCTCTCGCGCGTCTTCCGGATGAATGTCGAGCAGGCTGGTTTCCACGAGGCTGGACTCACTCAAGTTCATCAGAGCCTGAGCCTGAGGATTTGCCATGAGAATCTGTAAGGACTGCGTGTCCGCAATAAGAATGGCGTCGGTGCTTCTTTCAAACAGGGTCTGGTAGCGAGCCTCTGACTTTCTCAAGGTTTCTAGGTCGGTAAGGTCCTGAACCGTGGTCAAGATTTCATCCACGTTTCCCTCAGGGGAGCGGATGGGAAACGCGGACACATAGAAGTAGCGCTTTTCTCCGGCTAACTGACGTGTCCGCTCTTGATGGACAACTTTTCCGGTCTCAACCACCTGTTTAACCGGGCAACGCTCGCAGGGTCCGTCTTCGCTTTCGCAGATCGCATTGCAGTGGGAGCCAATCATGCTTGCCGGGTTGCCCTTGGCGCCAAAGTTCTCGCTGATGACCGGGTTCACCCAGCGGAACCGCAAATCGCTTCCCAGCACCGCCGCACCGCCATCGGACTTGTGAACCAAGCCCGCCAACTTTTGACGCTCGCGTTCCAGGACGCGTATCTGGGAATCCATGGTCTCAAACCATCGGTTGAACTGACGCTGCTGATCTTCGGCATTCTCAAGAGACTGAAGATTGCTTTCCTTGAGATGGATTAGCGCGAGCAACTCTTGCAACTGCTCTTGAACACTTTCAGCCAGGGAGGGTTTATCACTCAGGACAACAAGGTGGGAAGGACTGTTCTTCGCCGAAACACGATGCCAATGCAAGCCTTGGTGAGGATGCTTCCAATACAGGGCATTTGGATTCTTACGAACCACATTCTCTACACACAGAAGCTCGGCACCATCAACCAGAGTATCCAAGACCGCCTCTCCATCGAGGATGCGAAGGCGCGTCACTTGGACGGGTCGGTCATCAAGCTCAGACCACCAATAGGACTCATTGGCCCCGGTGAGGGCCGCGGCACGATGGAGGCCGGCCTCCATCAGCGACTTGGGACAGTCGGATGCGAGGATGGCCTCAAAAGGACGAGCCGAAGCTCGGTACAACTCGGAGTTAGGCTGCACGCTTCTGACTGGCTCGTGCTCGGTATTGTTTGGCGAGGAAGTCAGCTACCTTTTGAACTTCCCCCTCAACGTCTCCGGCAAAGGCGTCCACAATATGGCTGTCGAGATCGACCTGGGCGTAGATCATTTTCTCGTCACGGATAAGAACAACAAGTTCGGACCGTGTCTGAGTACTGCAGGCAAGATAATTCTCGATCGCCATCACATCGGGAATGTTCTGGTTTTTCTCTTCTTTTACCGCCGTCCCACAAACCCCTTCACCCACTCCGATGAAGACGTGATCTGTCGGCGCGCCAATGAAGGGCCCCAAACGGAGCATGCCGTCGGGATAGAGTTCATAGATGCCGGTCCAGTGAAAGTTCTCATCGCATTCGTGAATCAGTTCCACTGCTTTTTCGAGTAGGTTTTGAAATTTCATGCCGCCGCGCACGGCTTCTTCAAGGTGCGTGACTATTGCGTCGCCCTGCATTCGTTTGCCTCCGGTCCTGGTTCGTTTTCAAACCGCCGCGTCTTAATTTGACCAGCGGATCGGGTAACTTCAGTCGTTGGTTATGTTTTCGACTGATGGGGAGGGTGGGCTTTGCTAAAAATGCCAAATGCCCGGGGTCAAAATTCACCGCGGAGCTGGGGTCGTAAAACGGGGGTTGGGTTCCATTTCTCGGGGTTTTCTAGCGCTTGCCGCAATTCTCGGCGGTCCGGGGTATTGGGTGAAACTCCCCAGTGGAGGCTGTTTAAGGCTTGGATGAGGGGGTCATCGGCTTCGCAAAGTTCTGCTAGAATATCGAATCCAGAAGAGTGAACCCCCCTTTTTACAATCCGCTTAACCCACAAGGAGAACCTGGTTTCCCATGGCCTTCGACCCTTCATTAGCCCGAGGACAATTTCCCGCCCTATCTGGGGAATGGACCTTTATGGACAACGCTGGCGGGACCCAAGTCCCGTTCCAAGTCGCCGAAGCTGTTCGCGACTATTTGCTTCACAGCAATGTGCAGCTTGGGGGGAGCTACGAGATTTCCCAAAAGGCCGGTAACACCGTGGCTCAAGCGCGTCAGATTTTGGCGGATCTGATTGGAGCAAAAAGCAACGAGATTGTTTTGGGAGCCAACATGTCCTCTCTGTTCCGGATGCTGGCTTTGGTGCTCAGCGAAATCTGGGAAGAGGGAGACGAGATCATCGTATCTCAAGCCGAGCACGAAGCCAAT
>JABDJR010000394.1 GCA_013003415.1 Candidatus Eiseniibacteriota bacterium
AAACCTACCGCTGAATGCCACGTACTACATCTTGTTTGACACTCCGGATGGAATCACGCGTTGGGTGGCTATGGAAACCTGTGACGTGACCGCCCTACCGAGCTTCGGTTATGGAACCCTAGATGAAACCCTGGGCTTTCAGCGAGAAGGCGATGCCGAGGCGGGTGAAGTCTTTGCCGACGGAACCATCTGCATCACCGTCGACAACTCACTCATCGGTGGCGTTGGACAGGGCGATGTCATCAACAACATCCACGGCGATGTTCGCGTATTTGCCGGCGCTTTGTGCAGCGGTCTAGTTTCTCAGGTCGACGAAACGGCTAGCGTTTCCGACACTTTGAGAGGTAACCAAGAGTGCGGACCGACCCCGGTGTTCGTCTCCTCTTTTGATTTCCACGAGACGGGCGAGAGCGTTGCCCTCGATTGGAACGCCGTTTCCACGGACATGTTCACCCACTTCAACATTCGTCGGAGCCACGATGTGCTGTCCGGTTGGGAAACTGTCAATAGCAGCCCCATCATGATCGACGGGCCTGGGCACTACACCTTCCACGATTTCCCGGAAGAGGTTCGGACGACCTACTACCGCCTCATGGGAGTGACACGAGAGGGCGAGGAGATTCTCCTTAAAGATCTCCGCGCTGATTTGAGCGGGGGAGCCCGAGGGTTCGCTCTGGCCATGGCCGGACAGAATCCGTTCCGGGGCGCGGCTCGCATCAGCTACACCGTCCCTGAGGATCGTCATGTTCGGGTTGAGGTCTTTTCCATCAATGGTCAGCGTGTCAAAACCTTGGTCAATGACATGGTCGGCGCGGGTACCCACTCCGTGACGTTCGACATGCAAAGCGACTACGGCCGACGTTTACCCGCCGGCGTATACCTTGTTCGTGTTCAATCCGGTAACTGGAACCAAGCCATGCAGATTGTAGCCATCGACTAGATAGGCTATCGAACCGGGGGGAGGGTGTCCCCCCGGTTCACCCTTTCTCAAGTCTCAGTAAGGTTCGCCAAAAGGGTTTCGAGGAGCGTCATGAAAATCAACTGGAACAAATGGATGCGGAAGGGTCACTACTGGATAGCGATTGCCATCGCGCTGCCCATTCTGATTGTCCTCGGAAGCGGTCTCTTACTTCAGGTCAAAAAAGAGGTCACTTGGATTCAGCCCAAAACCATGCGCGGTGAAGGTGATGTGCCCGAATTGACTTTCGAAGACATCTTAAGCGCTGCATCGACCGTGAGGGAGGCTCAGATTTCCGGTTGGCCAGATGTTGATCGCTTAGATGTCCGACCCAAAAAAGGCGTCATTAAAATTCGAAGCAAGAATCGCTATGAGATTCAAATCGATCATCAGACGGCGGAGGTCCTTCAGGTTGCCTACCGTCGTTCCGATGTGATCGAGCAGATCCATGATGGATCCTTTTTTCATGATAAGGCCAAGCTTTGGATCTTTCTCCCGTCGGGATTTCTTCTCTTTGTGTTGTGGGTAACCGGTATCTATCTTTTTGCCCTTCCCCTGGTCGTCAAGCGAAGAAAGCGAAAGAAGCTCAAGCTTCCCTCACGCAACCGCGGTCACGTCACGCTTCCGAAAACGTCCTATCAACCTTCGGGTCTCAACGGTTCCATTGGAGGTACCGCTCGCAGGCAGTAGGTTCATCGGTAGACCTTTCTGTAAATCCCCGGGCGAGTGTGGTGTAATGCATCCTCATATGAGGATGTTGCATGGAATTTGAACGCTTTCGACCGACCTTGGCTTGCCCCGATTGTCGGTGCCCACTCAAAGATCAGGGATCGGACAAGCTCGAGTGCTTAGAGTGCAAGGCTAGCTACCCCGTCGTGAACGGTGTGCCCCGCCTTTTGTCCGGGCAATCTTCCGATGTGGGGGAGGCCGGCGATGCGTTTTTCTTTCGCGACGATACCCGCGAGGCGGTCGCGGACCGCTGGGGTGTGCGTCGCCTGACCAACCTACCCAATCCTGCAATTGCTTCTCGAAGACCGGTAAAGACTAAGGAGGTTTTTGAGAAGCATGTCGTTCGTGGTGAAGGGCTGATTCTCAATTTAGGGTCCGGCGTCCACAAACTCTATGAAAACCCCAACGTCATGAATCTCGACATTTCTCCTCATGGCAATGTCGACGTTGTGGGCGACGGGATGGCCTTGCCCTTACTCGATAACCAATTTGATGGGGCGGTTCTCGATGCGGTTCTGGAACACGTTCCCAATCCCTTCCGCGTCATCGAGGAGGTTCACCGGGTCCTTAAGCCGGGTGGCTTTGTCTTGGCCCATGCCCCTTTCTTGTACCCCTATCATGGCGCGCCCCATGATTACTTTCGCTACACCGATTCGGGACTCCGCCAGGTATTTCATCAGTTTGAAGAGGTGGAGTGCGATACGGATCATCTCCCCACGCGTTCCCTCCAGGAAATCATGCGTGCCTACGTCGGGATTTTTGCAGATGGGCGAAAACTCAGCTTTCTTTTCCGGTTCGTCACCGCCTGGCTGATGTGGCCCTGGAAATTTTTGGACCATTACTTGCAGAACAAAGCGAAGAGTCACGTCGTGGTCACCGGATTTTCGTACTTAGGGCGTAAGTCTAAGGCGGAATAGGTGTGTCCAAAACTACACAGTGTGACGACGGACACAGTTGGGTGGAAGAACCAAACCCGCGGGTGGAGGGCATGCATCCCGCATGGGGTTGGGTTTCTTTTTGCACACCGACTGGGGATCCCTATGAGCAGGGTCCCAATTTACAAGCCGATCTAAATCCCTCATTTGGATAGGTTTGGCCCGCCGAGCGGGTGATTTTTCATTTCTGAAAAGCTGGCGCGGCCCTTGCGATTGGGAAAGGTGAAGATCCCACGCGAGGGGATGGAATCCGTTTGGCTTCCAAGTAGAAACTTTGGTCCCGGAACCTCTTATATATCAAAATGAATTCTGCATCACGAAGGAACCTTCTGGCATTCGTCGGCGTCCTATTTCTAGGGCTCGGACTCTGCCGTCCCCCTATGGCGGAAGCCAGGACCGGCTACCCCAAGGTCCTTAACTTCTTCTTATCGAACGACGTCACACCAGCCGACATCGCTTTGCTAGCAAAGTGGGATGTTCTGGTGCTCGACGCTGACTTTCCTTTTGAAAACCCAACCGGTCTTGCCGACATTCGGGCCCTGAACCCTGATATTCAGATCTTGGCGTACATCCCCATCAACGGGACCAGCCCTACGGGTTACCTGCGGCCTCCGGCAACTGTGCTGCATCAGTATTGGGCGGGGATCGATGCCAACGACTATTGGCTCTACTCGGTAGATGGGACCAAGGCAAGTGATTGGCCGGGGAAATGGAGTACGAACCTCACTCCCAACAGTCCCTTAAACGCGCAAGGAGAAACCTTCGCCGAGTGGTTCGCGGGATTTGTCTACGACGTGGTTTGGGAGCAGGGGAATAGCGACTGGGATGGCATTTGTCTGGACGACGTTTGGGATGAAATTAGCTGGTTGAACAACCTCATATCCTCTCCGATTGATTCTGATCGGAATCTTGTCGCCGATGACAACGCTAGCCTCGACACCTGGTGGCGCCAAAGCAACGAAACTTGCGTGACGCTCCTTCGTAGCCTCGTGGGCCCTAGTGTTCCGCTGGTTGCCAATGGCGCCAACTCCATCTACAGCCCCATGAACGGGACCATGCTTGAAAACTTCCCGGACAACGGAACGCCGGATCAGGGAAACCCCTATGGCTATGCGTGGACGCGTTGGATGTTCTCGGGAAGTGGTAACTACTTCACGGGATTGAACAGTTACTCCACTACGCCCCAGTCTCTCATGATCATCAACACTCATTGGGACTACGGCGACACGGACACTCCGGACACGACGGGGCGCTACCATGCGCATAAACGTCTTTGCCTTGGGAGCACGCTTCTTGGGGATGGCTATTTCTCCATGGACTTTGCATGGAATGATCACGCCTCTTTGTGGTGGGAGCCTGAATACGATTACTACCTGGGCGCGCCCGATGGACCGGCCTACTCCTACACGATTGACGGAAATACCATTTGGCGCCGCGATTTTGCCAGCGCTTCCGTGGTGGTGAATCCCAACAACGCGAATCTTGTGGCGCAGTCGGGCCTACCGAACATCGATGGGTGGGACGCTTACATTGGACCCAAGATTGTGGATCCTCCACCCCCAGACACCATTCCGCCGGACGGCATTGTGGCTTACTGGGGTTGGGCCGTCGATCATGTGAGCGGCGTTTTGCGTTGGCGCGCGGTGGGTGATGATGGCCTCGCCGGCAAAGCCGACCACTATCTCATTCGCTATGACTATCAGCATGTCCAAGATGAAACCGAGTGGGCCAACGCGATTGTCGTTCCTAACTCCGTAGAACCTCAGTTTGCCGGCCAATGGGAGCAGGTGACGATTACGGGGCTGACCCCGGAAACCGGGCATTACTTTTCCGTTCGGGCGGTGGACGACGCGGGCAACGTTGGTGAGGTCAATCAGTGGACGTTTTTGATCACGACTCCGGCTGCACCGCCACCCACGGGTGATGTCACGCCGCCGGGGACCATCACAACGCTTCAAGCTACAAATGTGGATTGGGAATCTGCTGACTTGAGCTGGGTTGCGGTGGGGGATGATGGGAATGTTGGTGCGGCAACAAGTTACGATGGGCGGCTCTCTACAGTTCCTATTACCACCGGGAATTGGGCAAGCTTGCCGGTCTT
Organism: Candidatus Eiseniibacteriota bacterium; assembly: GCA_013003415.1. Taxonomy (GTDB): domain Bacteria; phylum Eisenbacteria; class RBG-16-71-46; order JABDJR01; family JABDJR01; genus JABDJR01. The sequence goes on from JABDJR010000394.1 coordinate 4,724, forward strand.
ACCCGGCCTATCCACCCCCTTTGGTCCGGGAAGCGGTGAGTCCTTGAGCCTCACCGGCCTTAGTGGAGGCACAACCTACTACACGGCGATCCGCGCGGTTGACGAAGAAAACAACATGGGCGATCTGGGAACTCCGGTGAGTTTTACCACCTTGCCCACTCCGGATTTCGATGGACCGGTAGCGGTCACGAGTTTGGGAGTCGATGCTGTTACTGGGACCACCTTAGACTTGTCTTTTACGGCTCCCAGCGATGCCGAAGGTTCTGTAGTGGCCTACGAGATTCGCTATTTACCCGGAGCAAGCTTTCCGGATACCTCCTGGGGCTCGGCAACCGGTATCCCTATTGTGCCGACTCAAAACTCCGGCGAGACCGTAAACTTCTCGATTGTCGGTTTGAATCAAGACGCAACCTACTCGGTTCGCATGTTGTCTCGAGATGATTCTGGAAATGACAGCGACCTTTCGAATACTGCAACCGGCTCGACAGATTCTGGGGCCGGTGACACGAGCGGCCCCACTAAGATTGACAACGTTACCTTAAACAGCGCCACAGAAAACTCCTTAGTCCTGGGTTTTACGGCTCCAACCGATGCTCTCGGCACCGTGACGAACTACGAGCTGCGATTTGTTTCTGGAGTCAGCTTTCCCGAAGGCATTTGGAATACCGCGACCCAGGCTCCGGTGCCGACTCCGGGATCTCCCGGGGCTTCCGAGACGGTTACAGTGAACAACCTGACCAGCGGTACAACTTACTCCATGCGAATTCGCTCCATGGATGACTCGGGGAATTACAGCTTACTCAGTGACGTGTTCACGGCCACGACAAACACACCACCTCCGCCCCCGGACACCACCGGGCCGGCGACCATCACCCTCAGTACGGGGGCCACCGGAGAAACCTTCGTAAGCGTTTCGTTTCTCGCCCCAGCGGATGCTGAGGGGACGGTGACGGACTACGACCTGCGGTACGTGGTGGGTTCAAGTTTCCCGGTTGGAAGCTGGGGAAGTGCTCAAACCGTAGTGACGGGAGCGCCCCAGGCGCCGGGAGCAGTCGAAACGGTCTTACTCACCGGGCTGACACCTTCCACGAATTACACTTTCCGTATTCAATCTCAGGATGACTCCGGCAACTGGAGTGCGTTGAGCGCAGAACACACAACGACAACTGATTCCCCGCCGCCCCCGGATACGACAGGTCCTACAACCATCTCGAATCTCTCCGCCGACATCTTTGGAGAGACCGGTCTTCGATTGACCTTCAGCGCTCCTAGCGATACCGAAGGAACGGTAACTGCTTACGCATTGCGATATGTAGAAGGCAATGTTTTTGACGAAGCGGACTTCGGCACGGGCACGTTGGTCACCACGCCAACCCCCGGTCAATCGGGTGCTGCCGAGTACGTAAACGTGAACGGCCTGACGTCTTCAACCGCCTATGCCTTCCGGATTCAAAGCCAGGACGACAGTGGCAACTGGAGTAGCCTCAGTAACCTTCTAGTGGCTTCGACAACCGACCCGCCTGCCCCGGATACCACAGCAGCCCCAGCGGTTACCGATCTAGTCGTTACCGCGACCGGTGAAACCAACTTAGACTTCTCGCTGACCGTTCCTGTCGACGCGGAAGGGTCCGTAGTCGATTTTGATTTGCGGTATGTGGTGGGTAGCAGCTTCGCGGATTCTCTTTGGGAGAGCGCGACCAAGGTTCCCACCGGAGTTCCGGTTGGTCCGGGTCAAACGCAGCCTCTGTCTGCGAGCGGCCTCAACGCCTCCACAACCTATGCCTTTAGGATCGTTTCCATCGACAACTCCGGCAACATCAGCGATTTAAGTAATACTGCGATGGGCACCACGGACGATGCACCTCCGCCTCCGGATACAACCGGCCCTGAAGTCATTTCTGATCTGATTGTGACCGGAACCGGGGAGACGTGGATCGATCTTCAGTTTACAAGTCCCACAGACGCAGAAGGCGATGTGGTGGTGCTCGATCTTCGATTTGTCGAAGGCTCCAGCTTCCCGGTTTCAGCATGGTCTACAGCTATCCCTGTTTCCGTCGTGGTCCCAAGCTCTCCAGGTAGTGTGGTTGCGCTTCAGGTGGGCGAGCTCGATCCTTCCACCACCTATAGTTTCCGTGTTCAGTCGCAAGACGACAGTGGCAACTGGAGTGACGTTAGCGACCTGGCAAGTGGAACCACCCAAGATCCCCCACCCCCGGATGACACCACGGGCCCCAGTGCGGTGGCCGATCTTCTGGCAGTGGAGGTTGATGAGACCTTCGTTCGTCTAAACTTCACCGCGCCTGCGGATGCAGAGGGCGCGGTGGTCGCCTACGACTTCCGGTACATTGAGGGAAGCTCTCTCCATGACGGCAACTGGGATCAAGCAACCGTTCTCGGAGTTTCGGCCCCAGCTTCGGCGGGCTCGAACGAAGAGGTTGTTGTTTCCAGTCTCAATCCGTCCACAACCTACAGTTTTGCGGTGCGTTCGAAGGACGACTCCGAGAACGTGAGCGCGACGAGCAACGTTGTTTCGGCAACCACTCTCACGCCGCCACCGCCGCCGGACACGACGCCGCCGAATCCGGTTTCAGATTTAACCGTAGAGATTACTGGTGAGACCGATGTGCTTGTCTCCTGGACCGCGACCTCCGATCCGGGAAGACCCGGGCCCTTGGCGGTGCATGCTCTGCGATGGCACCTGGATCAGCTTGAAGACTCTGATTGGGAC
>JABDJR010000412.1 GCA_013003415.1 Candidatus Eiseniibacteriota bacterium
GTTCGGTGCAGCCGGTGCCGCCGCGGAAGAACTCCGCCACAAGAAACGCCCCGCTCGTGAAAGTGTAGGAGCCTCCGACCAAATAGTCGCCATCCTTTAGTGCGTTACCGTTCGTCGGTCCCGAATCCACATTCCACTCCGTGTGGAGCAAGACGGCCTCCGAAACCGTCCACCCGGCAAAGCCTCCAATCACCGGGTCTTGCTCATCTTCTGTGATCGAACCCACTACACCGGCAAACCACCCGTCGCCGATAAAATCCGTGCGCAGGGCGTATCGTGGAGAAAACGGCTGCTCGGATGCAAGTCGACCTTTTCCGGTATTGGCCAAAAGCGTGACGGTCCAGCGGTAGTTGGGAAACCAAATGAGTTGCGAAACCTCGAGTCCAGGCTCTTCAACCTGGGGATCGTTGCGCCCATTGCTGCGGTTGAAGGGATTGGAAGGGGAGAGGATATAGGAGGGACCCCACTGCAAGTTGACCCGCCCGGTGGATACCAAGAACGCATCCGAGAGGCTCAACCGCGCTTCCCATTCTTGGATGTAGAGATCGTCCGCGGTGTCCGTGGTGTTAGCCAGTGGCCCGGACTCGAATCGGCGGTAGCTAAGGTCATAACGAGGACGAAAGTCGAGCCCGAGACGTCGGATTTCCAAATTGAAGTCGGGTCGCACGTTCATGGCCGACTCATGACGCGCGAACCCCAGAAAGTTCCCCACGTTGATGCCATCGGGTTCAAGCTCAATAAACGTGTGGTGGGCTAGGGTTTCGACGCGATACTGAAATCCAGACTGCAACTCCTGGAATAGGTCCGCACTGACCGTGCCGGGAACAAGTCCCAACACCGTGAGGCCCAACCCGGCGACAAGGAGTGCTGCGGTGTATTTCATCGTCGCAACAAGTTCACGTTGAACAGACGATCCGGGAGCTTTTCGAATTTCGGATCTCGGAACTCAAGCGTGGTGACGTTGTCCTGAAGGATCGCGTCGGTAATGACAATGGTTGAGACGAAGGGCTTTACCGAACCGTCGCTCTTTGTGACATCTCCGTAAGTCATACGGGCGGTCTTGATGAGCTTTCCCGAAACGGTAAAGTACTCGCCGCGCACGCCGACGCCGCGTTCAACCGAGACCCAATAGCGCACACTGTCATAGGTGGCGTTTCGCTCTCGAGCCTTCAGGGCAAACACCAAGCAAGGCTCGTCATCGATCAATTCCTCGCCCACAAGCTCTCCCTCGTAGTCCTCGGCATAGTTGGTGGCCGCAATGTCACCGTAGGCCGCCTGTCCCATGAGGCGCTGGCGCGGAGCGATGGGTACCGGTTTACTCAAGCCCGGCTTGTGGAACCACATGTTGCCCGAGACCATAAGCAGCTTTTGCCCCTTGTACTTGGCTGGATTGCGGGTCTCGCTGAGGAAGTCGTAGCCCCGCGTCTTCACCTCCACCGTCATGTCGCGGGTCTTATCTCCTTCGTGTGAGGTGATGTCCAGGGTCCAAGTGAGCCCTTCGGTGTTCCCACGAGCGTGGTCTGCCGTGCGGAGGATCTCCACCACGTCGGGCTCCGCATGGGCCGTGGCTGCGTAGAAAGACGCGGATGAAACACAAACAAGAGATAGGACAATAAGGTTAGATGTAACGACTGCGGACAAGAAGGCACCGATGCGACGCATCCCGACTCCCTTAAGCATGTCCGAGTGCATCCACGATCTCCTGACGGGCCGCTCGTCGCGCGGGAAAGGTGGCCGACGTGATGGCCAGGGCAAGTAAGAAGATGAACGCTCCGATCAAGTACTCCGGTACCAAATAAATCTCCAAAGGAATGCGCGCGGTGATGATAGGAGGGACCCAAGTGGGGCCAATCAGTTTCACAATACCCCAAACCCCGAGCGTCAAGGCAATGCCCAAGAAGGAGCCCACGATTCCCAACACCGCACTCTCAAGAGCGAACAGCCGTACAATTTGTGCGCGGCGCATGCCCAGTGCGCGCAACGTGCCGATTTCGCGGATCCGCTCCATGACCGCCATGTTGACCGTGTTCACCACACTCATCACAGAAATCACAAGCACGATGATGAACAGAAACAAGAAGATAATATCGAACATTTGTCGGACCTTGCGATAAAGCAGGGAGAGGTCTTCCCAGGTTCGCAACTCAAAGGACTGGCCCTGTTCACGAAACGCCGCTTTCAATTCCTCACGCACCCGCTCTGTGTCTGCAGTTTCATTTAACAAAACAATAATGCGATCGGCACGTTCCGTCGCAAAGAGATCCCGGGCAAAACGTAAGGGCACGAACATCAGCTTGTCGTTGAGGAGATCGACCGCGGCCTCAAAAGTTTGAAACATCTCCGCGTCGAGAGCGTTGGTTTGCCCATCTATGGTGGGGGAGACGGCAATGATGCCGTCACCGACATTCAGATCGAGGATTGCGGCCAGCCCCTCGCTGACAGCCACGCCTTCCCTGGCGTCGTCGCGTAGAGGCTCCCCCTCGAAAGGCTTGAGTTTCCCCAGCATTCCCGGCGCGCGTTCTTGCATGGTTGCCGCATCGGAAGGTACCCGTCCCACCCCGATAAAGATGGTGGAGGCGGAGCCGTTACTCACGATGCCGGTGATGGTCAACTGAGGGGTGGCTAGGGATACGTCTGGGCGCGCACGCAGCATGGTGAGCAGAGAATCGGTTTCGCTCTCGGTCAGCAAATACGCTTCGGGATCTAGCAAACCTTTTTCAAGAAACCCTTCGCGGAAGATGCCCAGGTGACCGTTGCCCTGGTTGTAAATAAAACTGTCGCGTAGATTCGAGTTGATATAGCGGGTGAACCCGCCAAACACATTGACTGCCGCGTAGCCCATAGCGATGGCCAGTACCGCGGTCAGCGTGCGTCGTCGGTTTTTTAGCAGGTTACGAATGGCGATGCGGAACAGGGTACTCATGGTGCGTCCGGCGCCTCTTCGACAATGCGTCCGTCGCGAAGCAGAATGCGTCGATCCACCCGCGCGAGCAGACGCTCATCGTGGGTGGAGATGAGGAACGTGGTTCCCTGTTCCTGATTGATGTCCCGAAGGAGATTCACGATCTCCATGGCGGTGTCGGAGTCGAGGTTGGCGGTTGGCTCGTCCGCAACCACTAAAGACGGATCGGTTACGAGCGCGCGTGCAATGGCCACGCGCTGGCGCTGCCCACCGGACAGTTGATCGGGGCGGTGATCGAGCAGTTCGCCAAGGCCGAGGCGATCCAACCACGCTTTCGCTTTGGTTTTCTTTTCTCTCTCAGGAGTCCCCAAAATCTC
>JABDJR010000464.1 GCA_013003415.1 Candidatus Eiseniibacteriota bacterium
AACCCACTCCGTCTCCACCGAACTTTTGGGGAGACACGGAGCCCATTCTGCTTCCCGCCAGCGGCATCACCGTGGAATGCTCCTCCCTTTGGTGGCAGTTCTCGGACCCTCGGGATGCGCGCCCCTGGATCGCTCCGGACGTACCCGCAACGGAGTCGTTTGAAGCGTTTATGGCCCACCGCGACGTTCTTTTGGAAGCGGTATGGAGCTACGAGGAGCAAACCGAGCGGCTTGGGGACGGGAGTGAAGAGGTGTACGACCTGCCGCTGCACCAGCTTCCGGCTATTCGCTGGCAAAGAGCCTCTCAAGACTCCTACGACGATTCCTGGCTTCGCTAGTTCTTCTCGGCGTTTAGCTCTGACTCGTCGGTTATTTCCGAGCAGGGGTGCGCGCTGTAGAGATCTTTCACAATGTTAAGTGAAACGGGCTGGTAGAACTCGTCCTCGGGAGTCGTCATCCACATCTCTTCTTTCGGCGCTTTAGACTGCACAATCCAGGTTACCGACGCCTCAGCACACTCGTCGTTTTCCGAGTGGGGCAAGATCTGAATCTTGTAGGCAATCTTCCGCATGCGTTTGGACTTTTTGCCCACCTGTGGCTCTTCAAAGTAAGTCGTTAGCACCGTGGTTTCGTCGTTTTCCGACTTTTCCCGGAAACGCACCACATTGTCTGAGAGGACCTTCATGGTGGCTTCACGATTGCTCTCAATCGTGCCACTCATTTGAAACTTCAGCGCTTCATGGGGGAAATCGTTGATCTTTGGAAGTTCGGTCCCGCCTCCGCCGCCGCCAAATCCAATCAATGAGCAGCCGCTCAAGGACAACAAGACAGGCGCAAGCCAAACCATTCTGGTGATCTGATTCTTCATCCGAGCTTCCTCAATTCCCTAGTTTCAAGCTGAAGACTCCCCTATCAATCGCATTATCGGCCGTTTCCGTGAGCAATCCGCCGAGTTTCGAGAGGGTGAAAAAGCGCTCATAATTTTGGGGTTGGGCCCCCAAGCAGTGCACCTCCAATTGCGGCTCATTGGGTGGTTCATCGACGCAAGCCCATGAGTTTCTTGAAGATACCCCCCGTCTCACCGGAACTTCGCTTGGGACGCGATCAGCCGAAAAACATCATGCGCCAAACCGCCCTCGAAAAGTGGGAAACCCCGTAATTCAGCTCTAGGAGGCGAAATAGCCCATCCTTAGAAAAAGAAAGAAATAAATTCTGCAGGTCGATATGACATATCCCGAAATCTTAACTAAGTAAGAAAGATTCTGCGTTTTCGGTTGTGTGCCAGCAATTGCAACCACCAGCAGAAGATCGATAACACACACCAAAGATGAAGGCTCGAACCCGCCGGATTCGTTTTTTCGGAGCGCAAGATGAAAACGAAATTCTCAAACCCAACCGCCAGGACAGACCGCCACCCTTCTGTTCGACGTGCCGACGGTTTCTCCGCCATTGAACTCATGGTCGCCTTGGTGATCATGGGCGTCATATTGGCTATGGGCTTACCCTCTTTCTCCTCAAGTTTGGGTGCGCATCGCATCAACTCGGACGCCGGAGCGTTGGCATCGCAGATGCAGCTCGCTCGCGGTAAGGCCATTGCAGAAAACATCCCTCACATCGTTTCTTGGTCCGCGTCAACGGAGCAGTACTTTGTGGTGCAAGACACCAACCAAGACGGGATTCCAAACTGGGGAACGGAACCAACAAACGGTCCCTTCGAAATGTCTGACGGTATTGATCTTACGAATTGCACATCCGGTGGATTCACCACGAACCAGATCATTTTCTTCCCCGACGGAAGCGCCAGTGAAACTGGATGTCTAGAGCTTACTAACGCCAAAGGCGGCGTCATGCAACTAAGTGTCCTTCAGCCCAGTGGAGTCGTCGATGTTCAAGCCAACTAAGAAGAAAAACGCTACAAAGAAGAAAAACGAGGGTGGCTACTCTCTCATTGAAACCATGTTTGCGATGGTGTTTCTGTCCATCGGCTTATTGGCCATGGCTCAAACGATCCCCGCAGCCAACTCTCACATGACGACCTCACGCAATCGCTCAGCCGCGATTCAGGAAGTTCAGTCCCAAATTGAGGAACTGATTTCGCTTCCTTACAACAGCTCAGAATTAACCGCCGGTTCCCATTACTCCACCCAAGGTAATCGAACCATCTCGTACACGGTGACGGATAACGATCCTGTGCCGAACACCAAGAAGGTCGTTATGACCATCTCTTGGACCGAAGCCACCGGTACGAAACAGATGAACTACTCGACAATTATCGCGCAGTAAAAAGGTAGAAACGGACGGAACAATGCGAAAGTTGAATCTCTTTCCCAAACTGAAACTTGGCGGGTCCCGCGGTTTTACAACCACGGAACTCCTCGTTGGAGTGACGGTGTTTAGCATGATTGCCGGATCGAGTTATCTGGTGCTGAATAACAGCGCAAGATCGAAACGATCAGGTGATCAACTGGCTGAAGCTCAGCAAGCTGGGCGCTCGGCCATGAATGCCATTATTAACGACCTTCGTCGTGCCGGTTACGGTGTCGATGCCGGGAACACGCCGCCCATTGAGGTGGCTTCTCAGTATCGGATGACTTTCCTTATCGACGAGGACAAGGACGGAACCATTGAAGCGGGCGAGCGAGTGACCTACTTCATTGATCCGACCCAAACGAACACGATTACTTCCAAGACGAAGAATCCATATGACTACTTGTTGCGTCGCGTGGCGAACTCTCCAACGGATAGTCTTGCCACTCCAGCCGCAGGTAAGGGGGATGTGGTTGGTTATCTGTTGACACAACGTAGCAGCCATTCCGTATCTACCAAGGATACGCCCCTGTTTGCTTTCTTCGATGACAACGACACCGACTTGCTTGGAACCAGCTTCGATCCGGCGGGAACGTCCTACGGCTTAACCGTGCCCCAGGCTTCTTTGGGTAACGGCGGCAGCATGGATGTTGATCGCGTGCAGGTTACCGCGGTTACCGAGACGGCCGCCCCTAAGTCAGGCACCTCCGCATATCACCGATTTGAAATCGGCTCCACGGTGAGGCCTCGGAACTTTGGCTTTGATCTGCTTTCAAGCTACACCCTTACCGGGGGTGGTGGGGCAGGTTCGGATAGCACCGATGCGCCCCCGGATACAACCACGACGTCGCCCCCGGACACCACGGGAACAGAAGAGGAGGAGATTCCGCCTTACGAGCCACCGATTCGAATTAGCACCGCTCGCGTTCTTTCAATGGCCGTTAATGATCTTGGCGAAAAGGACTCGATGGAAGGCTCCTCGGTTACCGTGGATTACCAAGAGGACATGGACATTGCCTTGGGTACGAAAGCAGGATCGAGCAACAACCTTTCGGTTTGGTTCAACGGACAGCCGGATCGCTATTCCAGCGACACCTACTTTCAGTCCAATCCAAATTACTACGGCAACAGCTCCTGGGACATTACCGATGTCGCCATGGGTAGCCTAACCACCCTTAACGGAACCGAGAAAGACGTTGTATCGGCTGTTCGCGTGACCTCCACTTCTGGAGGGTTCCATGTTTGGCTAAACCAGGGTGGCACAAGCTCAGGATATGTTGGTACCGGCTCCACGACCACGAACCCCAGCGCTTACTACACGAGCAGTTCGGGATCTGGTCGAGCGATAACCACCGTCGACTTTGATCAAGACGGTGATCTTGATGTGATACTTGGAACGCAGACGGCAACCAAGCAAGGTGATATAGAAATCTGGCGCGGCGATGGTTACGGAGCCTTCTGGCTCTATCAGAGAGTCGTGGCCTCGGGTGCTGTGAATGACATCGCTCTCGTCGACTACAACCAAGATGGTTGGATGGACATTGTCGCCGGAACGAAAACCCACCTAAATGACAACCGGGGGAAGATTGATGTCTTCAAGAATACCAATGGTATTTTCTTCAAGACCGTCAGTTATGACGCCAACGGAAAAGTGAACGCTATAGA
>JABDJR010000485.1 GCA_013003415.1 Candidatus Eiseniibacteriota bacterium
CCTGGGGACGATGCCGTCTTAGAACCGCACGGACGGTTCCCTTGTCGGACAAATCACCTTCAATGAGTTCTTCGTTCCGCGTAGCGGCTCGATGTCCCTCACTGAGATTATCGAGAACCACAGTCCGATAACCGGCCCGGCGTAGCGCCTGGACCATGTGGCTTCCGATATATCCGGCACCGCCGGTAACTAAAACCGAATTCATGAATGCTTCTCCCGAAAACGTGGGCTATATTGTAGCGCAGCCCCCGTAGAATCACTAATCTAGAGTCCCCGACCGACCTGAAAATCATCTCACAAGGTGCCCCAATGACCAAACCGTACTACGAAACCCAAAACGGACTCGACTTTACATGTACGCGCTGTGGGCGCTGTTGTGAGCGGCCGGGCCCCGTCTTTTTCTCCGATGACGATCTTGATCGGGCCGCTGCCTTCGAGAAGATAACTCCCAAGGCATTTGTGAAGCGCCATGGACTGATTGAAGTCGATGGCATTCATGCCTTGGATTTGCCCGACGGGACCCCATGTTCGTTCTTCGACAAGCTGAAAGGCTGCCAAATCTACGAGGGGCGCCCCATTCAGTGTAAGACGTGGCCGTTTTGGAAAGAGGTGGTCACCCGCAAGGACTCCTGGAATCGAGCCGCCGAGGAATGCCCGGGAATGAATCAGGGAGAACATCACACCCCAACCGAGATTCGTGAAGCAATCGACGCTTGCAAGAATCAAGGCCTACCCGAGGGCGACGCTTGGTAAAACTTGCCCCCAACGCCCAGGCTGTTTTCGCTGAGGTGGCCATTCCGATCCCCCTGCGCCAAACTTTTACCTATCGCGTTCCGTCGGAACTGGTTCCCGATCTGACCGTCGGGGCGGCGGTGATGGTTCCCTTTGGGCGACGTAAGGTGCAGGGGTTTGTCGTCGCCCTTAAGCCCGAGTCGGAACTGAAGCAGATCAAAGAGATTGAGTCTCTTTCTGGGGACAGCCTGCCAACTTCGATTCTGAATCTTGCGCAATGGATTGCGGGGTATTACCTCGCATCTTTGGGGGAAGTCCTGCGTGCGGCCCTTCCCGCTGGCTTGGGGAAGAAGACGCGCGAGCGCGAGTGGACGGAGTTTCCCGAAGATCCCCCTTTTGTTTTGGGCGATGAACAAGCCCAGGCGGTCAAAGCCATTGAAGGAGCATTGTCCCCAGCAAAGAGTCAGTCTTTTCTTCTTCACGGTGAAACGGGGAGTGGCAAGACAGAGGTTTATCTTCGCGCGGCCGAAGCCACGATTGCTGCCGGCCGCAAGGTGTTGGTTCTGATCCCCGAGATTGCCCTGTCGCAACAGATGGTGCACCGGTTTCAACGGCGGTTTGGAGATCGCGTGGCTCTATGGCACAGCGCGCTGACTGCTTCCATGCGACGGGAAGTTTTCAACCGGACCCGCTCCGGCGACCTCGATATTCTGGTGGGGGCACGGTCCGCCATTCTCGCGCCGCTTCCGGATGTGGGTTTGATTGTCGTCGACGAGGAACACGAAACCGCTTACAAGCAGGGAGAGTCACCTCGTTATCATGCTCGTGATGTTGCTCTGGTCCGCGGGCGTCAAGAAAAGGCGGTCGTCATTCTTGGGTCTGCCACCCCGGCTTTGGAAACTTATAAAAATGCACAGGGTGGCAAATTGACTCTGCTTCGCATGCACCAGCGATTTGGCCAAGGGCTAGCTCCGCAGGTTGAGATTGTCCCCCTGCCCAAGAAGGAGCCACGCAAGGCGGCTCCAATATCGATGATCTTTGGGGATCGACTTCGAGACGAGCTTGCCAAAAACCTCAGTGCCGGCTCCCAGACGATCCTGTTTTTGAACCGGCGCGGGCACTCTACGGTGGTTCAATGTGAGGAATGTCAAACTGCGGTTCCCTGTCGTCATTGCGATATCGCTCTGACTTTTCACGCCAGTGATCAGCGTTTGCGCTGTCACTATTGTGGGGCGTCTCGGCGGTTGCCGTTGCCGTGCCCGGAAGAGTGTGGGGGCGAAGTGAGTGTTATGAAGGGAGTGGGCACGCAGCGCGTGGAGTCCGAGGTGACAAGGCTGTTCCCTATGGCTCGCGTCTTACGACTGGATACCGACACGGCTCGAAAACGGGGCTCCACCAAGGACACCATTGAGAAGTTTAGAAGGCGTGAGGCCGACATTCTTCTGGGCACCCAAATGGTGGCCAAAGGACTCGACTTTCCATTGGTGACTCTAGTGGGCGTTATTAATGCGGATACGCAGTTGAATCTTCCGGACTTCAGAAGTGCGGAACGAACGTTTCAGCTTTTGGCCCAGGTTGCGGGGCGTTCCGGTCGGGGAGAGCACCTAGGACGGGTCATCTTTCAGACCAACCACCCTGATCACGATGCTCTCGTGACGGCCGCGCGGCAAGACTATGAAGAGTTTTATAAAAGAGAAATTGCCAGGAGAAAAGACGGCCCGGCGTTGTACCCACCCCATGTTCGGCTTATTAATCTGCTGATCGACGGCAAGAAAGAAGAGGCGGTTATTGACCTCGCGGACAAAGTGGTTCGGCATTTCGATCGTCACCCCACGCTGACCCATCAGGTTGCCGTTTTGGGACCGGCTCCTCAGCCGCTCTCTCGACTTAAAAGCCAATACCGCTGGCACATCACACTGCGGAGTGAGTCCTCTAAAGCTCTGCACGAGCTTGCGGAAGTCGCGCTGGCGTTTGCCAAAGAAGAGACGTCTTCGGTTCGTCTCGCTGTCGACGTCGACCCTGTCTCCATGCTGTAGGGGGTCCATGGGTTTCTAGCGTCAGAAGAAGAAGGGTGGTCAGGATAGATTTCCACCGGAGAGAAAAGGGGTCGTGAAGGTTGTTTCCACAAGGAGAGGCTCTCTGCCTTTCCCTCTCCGGTGGAAATCGATCTTCACGACCCTTTCTCAGCGTTACTCTAAAACGAACTAACTCTGAGCCTGGAACAGATGCACATCCCGCTGCGGGAACGGAATGCTGACACTATTCTCATCGAAGCGTAACTTGATTGCCTCGGTCACATCGAAATAGACATCCCAGTAGTCCTCAACTTTACACCAGGGTCGAACCACGAAGTTCACGGAAGAGTCCCCAAGCTCGGAAACGGCCACCTGAGGAGCCGGATCTTTAAGAACCTTCGGGTGTGAGGCGCAGATCTCTTCCAGAATCTTCTTGGCTTTGGGGATCTGATCACCGTATCCGATGCCCGCCACGAGGTCGACGCGCAGTGTTCCATTGGTGGTGAGGTTGGTAATAACGTCACCCGTGAGAGTGGCATTGGGGATGATGATTCGTTTGTTCTCCAGGGAATCCATGGAAGTCACAAAAAGCCCCACCTTTCGGACGACACCAAGGTTCCCGCCGGCTTCAATGAGGTCCCCAACTTTAATCGGCTTGAAGATGAGCATCATCACCCCGGCCGCAAAGTTTGCCAACGAACCTTGCAACGCAAGACCGATGGCAAGTCCAGCCGCACCAAGTACGGCAACGAACGACGTGGTCTCAACGCCGAACTTCTTCAGGGCTGCAATCAGTGCGAAGGCAAGGATTCCATAGCGCACCATCGCAGAAAGAAATCCAATGAGGGTTTCATCCGTCTTCGACTTACGGAGAGCTTTTGAAACCATGCTCGCAGCCCATCCGGCAATGATGCGACCGACGATAAGAATGACGATCGCGCCGAGAACTTGAATGCCCCATTGGGTAATCAACGGGATGACTTCTTCAGTTATCTTGGTCCATGTACTTTGGTCCATGGAGTTCCCCCTTAAACTTGAGCGACGGGTAAAAAAAACTCAGCCCCCCGAAGGAGGCTGAGTGGAAACACTGTGCTTAACAGGGCGCTGTCAATGTGACTGCGCAAGCATCGCCGGGTTGCTTAGCTGCCTGCTCGGACACCAAGTGCTTCCAAGGTCTCCATGGTGATGCCACCGCGGGCAAGACCTTTGGACTTCTGGAAGGACTCGACGGCGCGAAGCGTGCCGCTACCCATGGCACCATCAACGGGACCAGGATCGAAACCAGCGTTCTTCAGAGCGCGCTGGATCTTGGTCACGAGACCACCCTGCATGTTGGTTTCGCAAAGGATGGCACGCCATTCCATGGAACCATCTTTGACCAGCTTGCGCTTGGTCACTTTGTTGTACTCAGCAGGAATCTCGATCTTCTTTTCGGTGGGCGGGGTGACAAGTTTCTGGACTTTCACCGTCTTGTACTGAGCCGGGATGGCGGTACGCTTGACGGTTTCTTCCTGAACCAAGACCCGCTTGCGAACGGTCATGTACTCAGCTGGGATTTCCTGCTGCTTGGTGGTGGCAGGAGCCTTGAGGGTTTTCTTCCGCACGATCTTGTACGTCGCGGGAACCTCGACGAGACACATGATTTCACCGGTGCTGCCATCGACGCGGGAAACCGGGTTCTGACCCTTTTTCCAGATGGTGTGAGCCGGGCGATCAACGATTTTCTCTTCGACCCACTCATACTGAGGGGCGACCGTCACCAATTGACTACGAACGGGCTTGACCATGATTTTTTCTTCACGCCACTCGTACTTGGCAGGGACGATTTCGAGTTTCTCGTAACCTTCCTTGGTCAAGACTTCCTCGGTGCCCCACTCATACTTGGCAGGGATCACTTCAATGCGGGAGGAAGCTTCGCGAACGAGCACGTCGAGGGTTTCGGTTTCATATACCGGGGGAACCCAGACGCGAGCGTAACACTCGCCAGTTTTTGCGTTAGGAGGCAAGAGCTCCTCACCAGAAGAAACCTGTGCATTTACATTAGGCGCGAACGCACAAAGACCGAGCACCGAAACCGCGCCAACAAGGGCGAGAGCTTTTCGAGCAATACTCGAGGGAACCATAACTTTCTATCCTTTCATTAAGACTCAGATGAGCCTTTTACTTCGGACCAAATTGACTTCACAAAAGAGTTTCCTGGGCGGTTTGGGCCTTGGCGGATCACTGCGTGGGCGGGCCAACCTGGAGTGAAGTCCCCGGGATTCTCATCGTCTACAATGTTTTAGACAAGAGAAATCTCAAAAAGTCACACCCCCTAGCCTAATTGCAACTTGTTGTTACACAGAAGGTTAGGGGGTGTGGAAACAATTAATTTGTAAGCGATACCAGAAAAATGACCGGCTGCCTACTTCTTTAAGAGATCGCGGATTTCTTCAAGCAAGACCTCATTCTTAGGCGGTGCTGCCGGAGCCGCTTCTTCCTTCTTTTTCATCTTGTTCATCTGGCGGATGATCAAGAAGAGGATGAACGCCACAATGATGAAGTCGATGATCGTGTTGATCCAGGCTCCATAGAGAACAACCGGCGCGCCCGCTTCCTGGGCCGCAGCAAGGCTCTCGTAGGAGGTCTCGCTCAGGTTGTAGTACATCTGGCCAAAATCAACCCCGCCCATGGCCTTGCCAATAGGGGGCATCATGACGTCTTTCACGAACGTGGTGACGACTTTACCGAAGGCGGCACCGAGAATAATACCGACGGCCATGTCCAGCACGTTTCCGCGCATGGCAAAAGCCTTAAATTCGCTAAGCATTTAGCTTTCCTTTCCGTTTGACTGAGCTCTCCCCGAAAGCCCAGTGTGTTTTGAGTCTGTGCCGAACCCGCAACAGACTTGGTAGAACGAGCTTGTCACTCGTCGTTGAGCGCTCTTTCGCAAAGGCGCGTTCTCTCTAGAGGAACCGATAAGTTAGGCCAATGGCCAAGGTTTGCTTGAATTGACCTGCCTTGCGAACAGCGTTTTTTACAGTAACCGGATCCTTTAAATCACCGTTGTCCTTGAGAGCAGGAAACACGGAGTTGTCGTACTTGTCGTAAACGAAGCGGGTGTACAACTGCACCGAAATGATCTTGGTGATCTGAGTGGAGAAGATGTTCTCCCAATCGATGTCCAAGGCTTTGGTGTAATCGACAATGTCGCTGTCCAATCCGGCATCGAGCAGTTGCTGGGCGGTGAGAGCTTCAAATTCATCCGATCCGGAGTAGAAGAACGGCTGGTAAAGACTCAGACGCGAGGTCCAGGTCACACGATCTTCAAGAATCTTGTTGGTGTAATCGGTGATCCACTCCAAGCCGCCATCGTTTGCTGATTCACTTGCGGTGAGATCAGAAGGGGGCGCCTCGACGAAGATCTTACGGCTGGTTTGGCGCAGGGCGAAACCGGCACGGCTCAGCAGCTTCTCGTCTTTTTTGTCAATGAACACACGCGAAACACCAACCGCTTCCCGGAACTTAAGCGGGTTCAGGGAAAGGTTTCGTCCAAAAGGATCGGAAGCATCTTGGAACTGGCTTTCAAAGCGACCCGATGCGTACGGATCTAACCAAGCCCCCAGAGTGAAACGGAAAACGGTTTCCAGATCGATGAGGTCGGTCGACTTTTCCGGCTTGTCCCAGACGCGCTCGCCGTCTACGAGCGACTGTTGGTGAGTTTGGCCAAAAGCGAGCTTCAAGGTGTTGAGCCAGTTCACTTTTTCGCTGAGCTGGTTCTCAGCATTGGCGTTGAGAATGGCGGTCCAGACAATGGACCCGCGATCGCCGCCCGCCCAGTTATCGCTGTACGAGCTTTGGGTGATTTGAAGACCGCCCTCCAAGAAGGGATAGAACTTCCCAATCTCAAGTACGCGCTCTTCTTCTTCCTGAGCTACCGTGCTGGTGGCAAATCCGGTTGCCAAAAGCACCGTGAGGCCCAGAAGGGCCACCTTTCCTAGATGTTTCATGTTTGTCCTCCTTAGTATTTAGGAATGGTTCGTAAAATCTACAAATGAATGAACGAGAAGCCCAACTTGAGCCTATTGCTTAACAACCTCGTCCAAGAAAACTTGATTGGGGATGGCGATGACCGACCCTTCGCGTTCAATGAGGGTTTGAAGCGGGGTGATGGCGTTGAGGGTGCCGGATTCGCCTTTGATTTCAATCTGCTCGCCGATGGTGAACAGTTTCCGCGCATAAAAGCCAGCTAGAATGTTTCGTGTGACAGACCGGGACCCGAGCCCAAAGGTCAGGGCGAGGCCAAGGCCGAAGGCAGAAAGAATGATGGTCACAACGATGCGCACGATCTCAGTATCGATTTTGAGCTGGGAAATGGACATGATGAGGACGACAAAGAAAATGAGTCCCGAGACCATGCGTCCTAACATGGGTGCGTAGTCGACGCCGGAATCGCTGGCGGAGCGAGTGACCACGTTTCCAGCAAATTGAGACACGATCATGCCTACCAGCAAGACTAAGAATGCGGTGAGGAGATTGGGGAGGTACCCAAAAAAGGCACCGATAGCGTCGGCGATCGTATTCAGGCCGACGGCTCGAGTCACGCTTTGGGTGAACAAAATGACGAGCAAGAAATAGACACTGCGGGACAAGACATATCCTGGTCCTTTGTCCATGCCGAACTTGCGAAGACTCTCGGTGACGCCCACTTTTTCAAGCAGGTCATCGAACTTGAGTTTCTCAAACAAACCGCGCAAGAATCGCTCAGCGATTTTCGCAACAAGAAGACCAATCAGAATGACGATGATGGCCGTCACCGCCCGGGGGATGAAGTCGCTAAAAGACTGCAGGAGGTTTTGCCCAACATCTTGGAGGGTTCCGGTCAGGGAAAATCCGTTATCCATCTTTTAAGCGTCTCCTCAAAACTACTTCTTACTGCTCGAGTCTTGATCTTTGGTGCCGGTTCCGGAGAACCCGTCAAAAATTGCGGCTAGATAGTCCATCATGGTCTGAAAAAAAGCCAGGAGTGAAAAATCCAACGCGTCCGACGCGAATATGCGTCGATGAATACTTGATCGAATACGACCTGTAAAGCTTTCGCTGGGCGTGAGCCGCAGCTGCTGAATCTCTAGAATCGGTTCGCCTGGGTCGATGTCTTCGTGGTTCTTGTCTTCCATGTGACCCCTTAAACCCCCACCTTTGTCCCAGAATCGTAGCGTTCACGAAACTCTTCCCGTGCGCGCTTGATTCGCATCTTCGTTGCTGAAAGCCCTATGCCCAGGGAGTCGGCGATCTCCTGATAAGAGAGCTCATCGAGATCTCTCATGATGAGGGGGAGCCGTAACGTATCCGGCATTTCGTCCAAAATCGTTTGAATCTGGGCTCGCTGGTCCTGCGTGTGGAGGTCTTTTTCGGCTTTGGGGGAGAGGTGGGTTTGGGGATCCATCTGAGTTACGGGATCTTGGATATCCACCTTGCTCACGTTCTTGTTGCCGCGCAGGAAGTTCAAGCAATGATTGATCTTAATGCGCTGCACCCAAGTTCCGAATTGAGAGCGTGCTTCAAACTTTTTCAGGCCAAAATAGACCTTTACGAATACCTCCTGCGCTAAATCCTGGGCATCATGCTCCGAGCCGCTCAAATAGCGACAATTGGCCAGAACCTTTTCCTGATGTCGGCGAACAAGCTCGTCAAAGGCACGGGTATCCCCCGATGCCGCCAACTTGGCTCGTTCCACCAAATCCTGATCTGATTCCTGCATGACGTATAAGTGCCTTCTTAATGTCTAGTTGACACGGTTCTTGGGGGAGAGTCACCAAAAATCGTGCGGCTTAGCGGGAGGTGCGGACCCATGGTGTGTTTGCAGGGTACTCAGCTTCCCAAAATTCGCAACCCAATTTCTCCGAGTGGGTATGGATCTTGCGATATTTGCCCTCTGGCTAAAGCTTGGTTTTCCTATTGGGGAGGGCCGATCTGGGTGGACATTCGAGGTTTGCGGACACGGAAGGGTTCCCGTGGATCTCGAGCTTGGGTGCACGTACCTCTCAGATTGGTCACCCCATTAGCTTTTTCTTGCCCAATTTGACTCATTTCGCATGATGTTCCCATGCAATATGCGCGGCCAAGACTTGACAGCATGGTTTCCGGGCCCAAAAATTCCGACCATGTTCTCACTTTCCCGACCTCATCTGCCGCAGATCCTTTTAGGCCTTTTCCTCTCCGCTGGAATCGTGGGCTGTACGACTACCCAAGCTCCACCTCCATCGGTTCATGTCGACGATTCCCGATCCGAAGACGCTGAGACGGAGTTTCGGAAGCGGCTGAATTCCAAACCCAACGACCCCGAAGCGCACCATGGTTTAGGGCAAATTCTGGCCGCACAGGGGAACGCGATAGAAGCTGACCTGCACTTCACGAAAGCGGTGCAGATAGATGCTTCCCGACGTTCGCGCGTGAACCTTGATCGCGAGCGATACGCCAGTCAGTTTCAAAGCAAAGCGGTGGAGTTTGCAGGGGAAGGAAGTTATGAGTCTGCGGGCCGAGCCTTGAATCAGGCGGATACGATGCTCCGCGGGCTCCCGCGCACGCTTTACCTTAGGGGCCGTTTGGCGCAGAGCCAGGGCGATCCCCTTGGGGCACGGGAGTATTACGAACAAGCTTTAGAGAAACTCCCGGGCAATGCGGAATACACCGAAGCGTATGTGGAGGTGTTGTTGGAACTTGGTCGCGAAAGAAACCAAGAACAAGATTTTGAGGGCGCTCGCGGTCTTCTAGAAGAGGCGGCCGAACTTTCGAGCAGTCCCGATGTGGATTATCTTTTGGGCACGGTTCTCTACTCCATGGCTCAGGCCAGCAGCGGAGAAGAACAGCAGGCTTACTTGGTGGAGGCTGCAGAGTCTTTTCGAGCCGTGCTCGACAAGGCGCCTAAAGATGAAGACGCACGCTATAACCTTGGGGCTGTTTTGTTGTCTTCAGGTCAGTTCGAGGAAGCGGTGGGAATCTATGAGTCCCTGATTTTGGATAATCCTCGGGATGGTGATCTCTTCCTCGCTCTCTCCCTGGCTCACGGTCGGACGGGGCAAAGTGAAATGGCCATGGCGGAAGACGCCATCGGACGCGCTTTGCGTGAGAACCGTCCCGTCGACGCGCCGGCAACATGGGCTCGCCGGGCCACGACCCGTTTCGAGAACAGTGATCTTGCCAGCACCTATCGGAGGCTGGGATCGCCCGAGGCAATTTATACCTATAGCCGACTGGGGGGCGACTTGGTTGAGGTCTGGTTCTATTGGGATCAGCGTAAGGTCATCGCCTTTCAAGATGGTGGCCGATATGGCGTTCCGGTTGATCTTCCGCGCGACTAGCGCTTGACACCTCTGGCTTCGAGGAGTAGCTTGGCCCTTGGCTCATCCTCGAGTCGCTACCCTTTTCCTACTCCCAATCCTCATCACATCCTCTCTCAGCTTCAGATTTTTCCGATTCTCTGAGTTAGCCAGAATCTGTGATGAAGACGGGGAGCCCAACCTCGCCTTCAGGTACTAAACAAGGAGTTCCCATGGATCTCGCAGAGATGCAGGGCAAAACAATTCCCGAACTTCAAGATCTTGCTGAGAGCCTCAACATTGGCTCAACTTCGAACCTCCGCAAGCAAGAGCTCATTTTCCGAATTCTCGAAGCTCAAACTGAAAAGACCGGCCTTATCTTTGCTAACGGGGTTTTGGAGATTCTTCCTGAGGGCTACGGATTTCTGCGTTCCAAGGGTTATAGCTACCTTCCCGGACCCGACGACATTTATGTCTCGCCGTCCCAAATCAAACGCTTCGATCTCCAAACCGGTGACACCATTTCGGGGCAGGTCCGACCTCCCAAAGAAGGGGAGCGGTACTTTGCCCTGCTCCGTGTTGAGGCCGTCAACGACGAACCGCCGGAAAACGCCAAAGAGAAGACCCACTTCGACAACCTAACTCCGCTTTACCCCGACACACGTATTGAGTTGGAACACGATCCCGACGACATGTGCACCCGCATCATGGGGCTCCTTACCCCCATTGGTATGGGTCAACGTGGATTGATCGTTTCGCCTCCTCGCGCAGGTAAGACCGTTCTTTTGCAACGCATCGCCAACGCGATTACCGCCAACCATCCCGATGCGGTTCTCATTGTGCTGTTGATTGACGAACGTCCAGAAGAAGTCACCGACATGGAGCGGTCGGTAAATGGCGAGGTCATTTCGTCAACCTTCGACGAGCCGGCCGAACGTCATGTGCAGGTGGCTGACATGGTGCTCGAGAAGGCAAAGCGGCTTGTGGAGCACAAAAGAGACGTCATTATCTTGCTCGACTCCATTACTCGGCTGGCCCGGGCCCATAACACCGTCATTCCTCACTCCGGAAAGATTCTTTCCGGTGGTGTCGACGCCAACGCCCTTCAACGTCCCAAACGGTTTTTCGGTGCGGCGCGAAATGTGGAAGAGGGCGGCTCGCTCACCATTATCGCCACCGCTCTGGTTGAGACCGGTAGCCGCATGGACGAGGTGATTTTCGAGGAATTTAAGGGAACGGGTAACATGGAGCTGGTTCTCGATCGCAAAGTTGCGGACCGTCGCATCTTCCCCGCCGCCGATATCAACAAGAGCGGTACGCGGAAAGAAGAGCTCCTCATGGATCCGGACATCCTCAATAAGGTCTGGATTCTGCGGAAGTTCTTGAACGAGCAGAGCGCTATCGAGGCTATCGAGTTCTTGATCGCCCAGATGGGGAAGACGAAGACCAACAAGAAGTTCCTCGAAATGATGAACGCTTAGGGTGTCTTGAGGGTGGTTTCCCCACCGGAGAGGGAAAGGCAGAGAGCCTCTCCTTGT
>JABDJR010000497.1 GCA_013003415.1 Candidatus Eiseniibacteriota bacterium
AGTTCGATGAGGCGAGCCTGGGAGACGCGAGGACTCTTGAAGTACCGGGTGAGTTGGATGGGCTTGGACATCCCCGACTGCAGAACCTGCTGGGCGCCATTTAAGGCACTGTGAATCAACGGGGGACGAAAGGCAAAAATGCCCGCCGAAGTGAGGACAAAAACGCCAACTGCAACCAGGGCTATCACCAACCCTTGCCGCCGTTCAAAACTCTGAACCAGTTGTTGGGCAAATAGATTAAAAAGCGCTCTCAATGGACTGTAGGTCTAGTCGCGGTATGTTTTCATTAAAACCTTTTCATACTTGTCGAGATTCTCCAGCACCTTCCCGGTCCCTAGCACAACGCACAACAGCGCTTCATCTGAAACCGTGATGGGTAGATTGGATGCCTCCCTCAACAAGATATCCAAACCACGCAACAGACTTCCCCCTCCCGTCATGAGAATTCCCCGGTCCACAATATCGGCCGCCAATTCCGGCGGTGTCTGCTCTAGCGACGTCCGCATGGCATCGACGATCTGGCTCACGGGCTCTTGGAGAGCCTCCCTCAGTTCGGTAGATGTAATGCGGATGGTTTTCGGGATGCCACCGATGAGGTCGCGTCCCTTGATCTCCATCTCTTCCTCCTGCTCTAAAGGAAAAGCGGAGCCAATCTGAATTTTGATTTGCTCGGCGGTTTGATCGCCTATGAGCAAGTTATACGCACGTTTCACGTATTGGACAATGGCCTCGTCCATTTTGTCACCACCGACGCGAACCGATGTGTCGTGGACAATGCCATTGAGCGTCATGACTGCGATTTCGGTGGTTCCGCCACCAATGTCGATCACCATGTTCCCGCAGGGTTGATCGACAGGGAGCCCCACCCCGATTGCCGCGGCAATGGGTTCGGCAAGCAGCATGACCTCGCGGGCCCCGGCCGCCTCGGCCGAGTCGCGCACCGCGCGTTTTTCGACTTCGGTAATTCCTGATGGCACAGCCACTAACACCCGTGGCCTCACCAAGAACTTCCGCTGTTGCACCTTTTGGATGAACTCGCGGATCATGTCCTCGGTTTTTTCGAAGTCGGAAATGACGCCGTTCTGGAGTGGGCGAACGGCGTAAATTTGTTCGGGAGTTCGGCCCAACATGGCCTTGGCTTCTTGTCCCACAGCCAAGACTCGATTGGATGCTCGGTCCACCGCCACCACCGACGGTTCGTTCAGAACAATCCCTTTTCCCTTCACGTAGACCAACGTGTTTGCGGTGCCAAGATCCATGGCAACGTCGGTCGTAAACATGCTCATCATACGATCGAACATGCTTCGGCTGCCCCCCTACTCTGTTCGAAAAATTGTTTGCTGATTCATCCCCGAATCTTAAGTGCAATGAAGCTACCAAAGCCTTGGAAAACCAGCAATATAGAAAGGTTGTTTTAAGTTGCGGGAAGCATGTTTGTTGTCGCTTTTTCTAAGCGACGACGACACTCAACACTTCGTCTTCGAAGTGTGCGGATGCGTTCGTCAGAACTGACCACGGGTTCGTCAGCGGTTTCTAATTGGGTCGCTGCTTCCAGGTAAAGACTAGCCGCGCGATCGAGATCACCAAGCGAGAAGCAGGCCAGGTCACCCGCACGCTCAAACGCTTTGACGGACACCATCAGCATGCCGGGCGTGTTTCCTGCGCGTTCAAAAAGACGCAGGGCATCCATCACTTCACCTTCAGCCTCCAGCTCTTCGGCAAGCGCAAACAGGAGGCGAACGTCGACCGCGGGCGGAGGTTTCATACGAGAACACTCTTGTTCGATAGCCAGAGCCTCGTCCCAATCCCCTTCCCGCATGGAAACCTCAAACGCCTTCGCATAGGCGCTCTCGGCCTCTCCTGCCATTCCCAGTAATTGAAGGCTTCGAGCTTGAATCCGCAAAGCATCCCCATCTAACCCGTAGCGATGGCAATAGGATTCCGTTTGATCCAGCGACCGATGGAACTTGCCCTGAACCAGAAAACGGCGAGCGCGCCAAAGAACTTTCTCTCGGCGACCTTGACGATAGAGCGGTGTGACAAACCCGAGAAGCAATCCGAAAACTAAACCTCCAAGGTGAGCCCAGTAGGCCGTTCCTCCCGAGCCATGGCTTTCGGTGATCAACGTGTAGATCACTTGGGTGAGTACCCAACCGAGGCAAAGAAGCCAACCCGGGATTGGGGTAATGCCGGCCTTCGTCACACCTTGAATGAGAGCCATGGTGGCATGGCCCACGCGAATGCGAAGAAAGGAACACCGAACCCAGAATAAACCCAGAACTGCAGCGACGGAACCGGAGGCACCCAGCACCCCGATGGGCGGCGCCTCGGGTCGGAAGAACTGAATGGCTTCGACCTGGCAGCCCATCGCAACCAGCCCACCGGCAAGATAGAAACCTAGAAACGCCAGCGCACCGACTCGATCTTCAAGGGCAGGACCGAAGGTCCACAAAAAGAGGAGGTTGGTAATGAGATGGAACCAATTCCCATGGACGAAGCAGGCCGTGAGCGCTTGAGACAGATAGGGAGCATCCGTTCGCAACACCCAACTCGGAACGCTCTCCGGAGAGACAAATCTCAGATAGAGATGCACCCCCACCATGGCGGCGAGAAGGCCCCAAGTGACCCACGGTCGAGATCGATTCTGATCCTCGGTGCCGAGTGGAAAGTAGAAAAAGTGGTAAAACATCTCGCTTTTTTATCGACGTAAACCACTCCCTCTCAACAAGAAAGAGGAGGCATCTCACCTCCTCTTTCAAGTATTAGTCACGAACTGGGGCATATCCCCAGATTGGAACTCTAGAAGAAGTAAGTTCCCGTGACCCGCGCCAAAGGCCGCGAGGACTCACCGCTAAACAGGTAACCCCCGGTGAAGATCGCATCGGGATTTACCGTAGCATCGACGTCGAAATGGTCGAAGTGGATTCCCATCCCCAACCCAAAGAAGAACCGAGAGTTGGTGGTGTCGGTCTCATCATCCGTACCGCCGGCAGGATCCGAAGTCGAAACATCGATTGTTTTGGTGGCCCCCACGCGTCCCGTGAGCCAGTCGTAGACACTGAACTCCAAAGCCACGAACAGGGCGGGAAGATCCCAACGGGAGAACTCGTTGCTTGTATCAGAACCGTCGGACAGGCGCTTGGTGGTGAAGTAGTTCGCCGCAATTCCCATCACCAGAAGATCACCACTGTTCACTTCATGATGGGCCGCCACCCCAAGGTTTAGGGTGTTGAAGTTGGTTTCATCCGCGTCGCCCTGTGCCGTGAGATCAACGTGGGAGTATTGCGCTAGGGGCACAAGCGTGGTCTTCGGGCTCACCTGGTTCATCATACGAGCCGACACTCGGTAAGAGGCCCCGTTGTCATTCTCACTGCGACGGATGTCGTCTTCCCAGCTCAGAGAGGCGACTTCAATCGCAGCTTCGAATTGATCGTCGCTGCCCATATCCAGCTTGATGCCCCCAATGAAGGCAAGCTGGTTCGCCTCCAGGGCCGCCGTGTGACCGCCAATAGGCGTCACCACAATCTCGCCGGTCTGCATGGACGATGAGGTCCAATTCAGACCCAAGCCGAGGGCGGCACCACTGAATTGCTTGGCCCATGTGAGGTCCAGTTGAGCATCTTGTCCGGCATCGTTCCCAAGGTCGTTGAGGTAGATGGCAAAGGTGCCATAGTCGCTGTTGCGGCCGGAGCCGATGACCCCCACCGAGCGATCACGCGCATTCCGGTCCCCTAGGCTGGCTGTAACCAAGTTTTCATACCGCGCGATCACGGTAGGAAAGGAACGAAACAAAATATAGTCTTCGAGATACTCCCGCTGAATGCCCAAAGCGTCGGTGCGAGCGTCCGAGGCGTGCAGCAGAGTTGGGCTGATTGCACCGAGCCCTAAAGCCAGCACGATTCCGCCCATCAGGATCATGGTTCGACGCATGATGCCCCCCTTTTGGTTGTTGATTCCAAACTGTATGGAAAGACCGATGAGAGATCCGATCTTGCTCATCTCGTTCACCGGAAACAGGCCCTACCCCGCTTCCAGTTTCGCTTGGGAATCACGCTACTCTGAGGGATTTATGGTGTCAAGACGGGCACCCGAGTAGTCCAACGGGAAGGCTTCGCGGCGCTTTGTTTTTGGGGGATTCCGTCCACCACTTAAAGTAGTACTGGACCACAACCTCGGAAAAGACGAAATAGCGGGCGGTTAAAGTCGGAGTCCTGCGGGCGAAGCGATTGAACTCGCACGCGACCTTGGGCGTGAAGAATCTGCCCATCCCCAACGCCGATCCCCACATGGGTGATCTTACGATCGCTCTCTCCGAAGAACGCCAGGTGACCCCGCTGTAGCTCATGGAGTTCACGGCTGATGTAGCTCTCTCGCTTAACCCACTTGAACTGGTCTCCCGAATCTCGGGGCAGGCGGACCCCATGAGCGGCAAAGGTGGTTTGGACCAACCCGGAGCAATCTAGCCCCTTAGGCGTGACCCCGCCCCACTGATAGGGCACTCCAAGCATCCGCAAGCCCGTCTTCAACAAACCATGCACATGGCGCGGACGTGTGCGTGCGCGAAACGTCTGGGAGTCGATCAGCAAGTCTCGACGGTGCATGAACCCGCGTTCGCCGTCGGGCAACCCCACGCGAACCCAGTTGCCCTTCCGGCCCAGTCGCCGAAGGCGAGCCCCTAGAGGCGCCTCACGCATGGCCAGACTCCGGCCTGAAGCCGCCTCTCGCACCCGGCCCACCAGTGCTTCCACTTCGACTCCGGGACCAATCCGATAAGCCTGCAGGGATCGTCGCGAGTGGGGCGTCAGTGACCAGGAGCGGACCCATCCGGTATAGCCATCATCTCCTTCAACGCGATACCAAGCGTCTTTACCCCGCGTGCTCAACACTTGCAGGACGGACCCCAGAATGAACTGAGAGACCTGCTCCGCCGCGTGGTCGGGTTTGCGACGAACTTCGGCTACTCCCTCATTCACGATCGCGTATTGAGTCATCGGCTAATCCCTCTGTGGCCCAACAAGTCGGTAGCGACCGAATCCGTCAATATCTTGAAACACATAGGCTGCGTTTCTGGAGTAGTAGTGCCAAACCTCGGTTGAGAATCGGTTTTCAGGATACCGCTCAATTTCGTCGGGCTCTCCATACTTGATGTAGATCCGTCCTCGGTCCGAACGCCACCCCGGTTCAAGAACACCGAAATTTTGAGTGGCGTAGTCAACACGCTTCAAGAACTCCAGCAGAGATTCGTTGTGCTGTGTCTCTGGAGTGGGATCGCGCTTTAGCCAGAACTCTTTCCAAAACACAGCGAGAGAGTCATCTGGGGCATCTTCAATGGCTCGTAGATCTTCCCGAGAAGCAATGTACCCAAGAACCGTCCGGGTTTTTTGGGTGTCTTCGATGAACGAGATGCGCGACTCATCGACTCGGAAATAGCCCAAGCGCTTGGCCTTCTGCTTGCCCAGGGAGGCTTCTACCTCCAAAGAGTATCGGCCTAATACCAGCCCGCTGAGATTTGTACTCAAGGACACATCGGTCACCCGATCGGTACGCATGGCGGTAAACGTGCTGTCTTTGAGTGTCTTTCCGTCACGGTTCTTAATCTTGTAGCGGAGAGTATATTCGCTCACTCCCCCAGCCTCGCCCTGGTCTTCCAGACGAAACCAAGAGCACAGTTCTGGATTCTCTTCCCCGTACCGCCGCGAGGGATGGGGTAGAAGATCACCGGAATAGCTGGAGCTGGGCGCCGTCTGAACGCGATCGGAGCAGATCCCGAACACTAAAGTGGAGATGTTGAAGGGGCGCTTTTGAAAGTTCGGCACCTCGAATCGAGCCACCTTAAGGCCCACCAAACCTCGATCGGGCTCTTCTACGCGGACTCGCGCCGAAGCTTTTCCCGGAGGTAACTGGAAGCGGTACGTTCGGTTAAGGAACTTGCCTTCATTCTCTTTGCGAAGGGTCGAACCGGGAAGACTGTGATAGGTCCAGTCGTCGC
This sequence comes from Candidatus Eiseniibacteriota bacterium, assembly GCA_013003415.1. GTDB lineage: Bacteria > Eisenbacteria > RBG-16-71-46 > JABDJR01 > JABDJR01 > JABDJR01. The sequence continues at coordinate 5,990 of JABDJR010000497.1, forward strand.
CGGTGATCTGCGACTCGTCTTCATCGTAGAAAATAGCGGTGACCGCGACTCGAGTGGTGGGCTGATCTCCCCCCGTCTCGGAGAAGTGCAAAGAGGTCAAGGGCACACTGAGGTAGAGCTCTGTGTAGGCGCCTCCTTGGCCATCGGGGAAACTCGCCACGTCCAGGTCGAAAGCAATGGCGCTGGCGCGGCGTTCACGGAACGAACCGCGGGGCTGACAGAGACCCTCTAGGGCGGTGGCACAAAGCACAAGGACCGCAAGGCCCAAGGCAACAGATTGTTTTTTATACTGCACGCGACTCCTGAACTTCCAAAGCCCTTCGATTGCTCAAGACAACCAAGACGATCCCGATCGAGAACAGGACCACGCTAATCCACTGGGCGACGGTCAGCCCTCCCATGGGTACGTTGGTTCGCCAATATTCCACGACAAACCGCTCGATGCCGGCAAGGATGAGATAGAGACCGAACATACGACCCAGGTACATTTCGTTGGCTTTTCGGATCATCCAAAGAAACGCAAAAATCGCTCCTCCCCACAAGACCTCATACATTTGCGTGGGGTGAACCGTTTCTAGGGTAGGTGGGGATCCTTTAGGAAAGGACATGCCCCAAGGAACATCGGTGGGTAAACCGTAGTCGTCGCCGTTTAGAAAACAGCCGAAACGTCCAATGGCGTAGCCCAGGGCCATGAGGGGTGCACACATGTCGATGAGCTGGAGAAACGGAACTTTGTTTCTCCATGCGGCAAAGAACGCCAACAGTGCCCCACCGAGGAGACCCCCGTAGTAGGTCAGTCCGGCTCCAGTGAGAATCTGCCCTCGGGGATCAAGCACGGTCTGATCCCAGTGATCGATCAGATAGTAGAGTTTGGCTCCGAGCACCCCACCGATCATGGCGCCAAGAACGACGGAACCGG
>JABDJR010000528.1 GCA_013003415.1 Candidatus Eiseniibacteriota bacterium
GGATTCAGCCGATTTTTTGACTGGGCAAATTCCCCCAGTTCGACCCTAAAAGAAACCCCCGCCGGGAGATCCAGACGGGGGTTTCGAGGTTCAGGACTCGGGGCTTATGCCACGAATCGCATTGCGATTTATTTCAAGAACAGCATCTTTCGGGTTTCCGTGTAGTTCGGCGCCACGAGACGGTAGAAGTACACGCCTGCCGTCACCCGCTTGCCGCTCTCATCCACACCCTGCCAGGGAACCGAATGCAGTCCGGCCTCGAGGAATCCGCGCTGGAGCGTATTCACAAGACGGCCGTTTACATCGAACACCTGCAGGGACACCTCACCCGGATCGGCCAGCGTGAACTGGATGGCGGTTTTGGCACCGCGGATCGGGTTGGGAGCATTCTGCAGCAGAGCCGTGACCATGGGTTTCAGGTCGAGCTTCTGACTGAGCGGAATGGCAATGGAATTGGCCAAGCCTCCGGTGACGGTTAGGGTGTAACTGGAGGTCGCCCCCTGATAGCCGTTCACGAGAAGGTAGTACCGACCAGTGGATGCGTTATAGCTTCCCGCCTCCGGGTTCCCGGTGGTGTAACCACGATCCACTTCGGTGAGCGCGGAGTTATACAGGAACCAATCGAGATCCGCGGAGCTGCCAATGGAAACGCTGATGTTGATATTTCCCGACGAACTCACGTCGAAGTAGTACCAGTCATCGTCGGAGGTGGTGGAGATGTTTCCACTTACCGCCGTGGTAGCGCCCACCGGCCCATCCGCCGAACCGGAGTTATCGTTCGGCTCGCTCTCGGCGCTGATCGCTCCACCACCGCCTCCGCTGCTGGTGACGCTGATGTCGTCAATCGCGTGACCGTCGGTGGCGATGGGATAGTTGTCGTACTGCTGGAACTTCACCACGAAGGTACTGCTTAAGCTCAGCCCGTTGGCTGAGGCAAGCGCGTCGAGATCGAGGGTGAAGTTCTGCCAAGTGTTGTTGGTGTAGCTCTGACCGTTCAGGTCTTGCACCTTCACAAAACTGGCGCCGTCGTTGTCGGAGAAATACACGCCGTCTTGGGCGTGGGTTTCATCGCCGAACTCTTTCCACCAAAACTCCAGATCCACACCGGTCTCCCCCGATAGATCGAGACGCAGCCAAGCTTCGTTGGTCACGAAACCACCGTTGGTTGGGTCGTCCATCGCGAGCTGGTAGGAACCGCTGTGGGGTTGATTCGTGGAAATGATCCGCACCCGTCCATTGCTACTCGAAGCGGAGGTCCAGTATTGGTCCAAAGAGCCGCTTTCGAAGCCCGTGGTGTAGGGCAAGGTCGCGTAGTTCCCGGTGGGAGGATCTTGAATGGTGAAGTTGGAGTTGCTTTGATCGGTGGCGGTGCCCCCACTCACACGGACACGTCCTTGCGAAGTGGGAGCCGAAGGCACCGTCCAATTGTAAGTGCCGTCGTTGGAGGTACCGCTCACGATCGAGGTCCAACTGGATCCACCGTTGGTGGAGTAATCGATATTAACGGTGGTGAAGCTACCCACTGAGGTCCAGGTGATGGCTTCCACGTTGCCGCTGGTCAGCGTTTCACCGCCGTTGGGGTTGGTCACCGTGACCGCGTCGGCCGGTGGCGCAGTACCTGTGACACTGATGTCATCGATGGCGTGGCCGTCGGTGGCGATGGGGTAGTTGTCGTACTGCTGGAATTTCACCACGAAGGTGCTGCTGAGGCTTAACCCGTTGGCAGAAGCCAAAGCGTCGAGATCGAGGCTGAAGAACTGCCAGGTGTTATTGGAGTAGCTCTGACCGTTCAGATCTTGCACCTTGCTAAAGCTGGCGCCTCCGTTGTCGGAGAAGTACACACCATCTTGGCTGTGCGTTTCATCGCCAAACTCTTTCCACCAGAAGTCGAGGGTGACATTGCTCTCGCCGCTCAGGTCGAGCTGTAACCACGACTCATTGGTGACGAAACCGCCGTTGGTGGGGTCGTCCATCGCGAGCTGGTACGAACCACTGTGGGGTTGGTTGCTGGAAATGATCCGCACCCGGCCGTTGCTGCTTGAAAACGTGCTCCAGTATTGGTCCAGGGAGCCGCTTTCAAAACCCGTGCTGTACGGCAGCGTGGCGTAAGAACCGCTTGGCGGTACATCGATGGTGAAGTTGGAGTTGCTTTGATCGGTGGCAACGCCGCCGCTCACCCGCACCCGACCTTGAGTCGTAGCAACCGAAGGCACGGTCCAGTTGTAGGAACCATCGTTCGACGTGCCGCTAACGATAGCCGTCCAGCTCGAACCTCCGTTGGTCGAGTAATCGATATCGACGGTGGTGAAACTTCCGACGGAAGTCCAAGTGATGGTCTCCACGTTGCCCGCAGTCAGGGTTTCGCCGCCGTTGGGGTTGGTCACGGTCACGTCGTCTGCCGGTCCGCCGCCGCCAACCGCAGCCGCGGCGTCGACCATGCCGTAACCGGTGTAGCGATCCCAACCGGAGCCCGACTCGACACTGGTCACATCTTCAGCCGTGTTTCTAAGCTGATCGCGTACCTGGGTCGGGGTCCAACTGGGGTTCTTCGACATGATCAAAGCGCAAACGCCGGCGGCGTAAGGCGTGGAGCATGAGGTTCCGTTAAACCAGTTGGAGTAGTCCCCCGAGGCATAGCCATCGGAACCGAGAATGTCGGTCGTGGGAAGGATGGTTGGGGCAATGACGTCGACCGCTGAGCCCGCACCCTGGCTATTGGAACCGTAGTTCGAACCCCACCAGCGCTCACCGTCACAGGTGTAACCGTTGGGATCGGTGTTCACGCCAGGGTTCACTTCACTGCTGGAGCTACTGGATCGTTTCCGCTCGCCACATGGCGAAGCCGCACCCACCGCAATCACATTGGCGTTGATGGCAGGGTAACTGATGGTGCTGGAGTTTTCGTTTCCCGTAGCCGCAAGAATGACCAAGCCTTGCCCGGCCGCATAGGAAAGAGCCGCGTCGGTGGCCGGATCGCTGGTGATTGCGGCACCTAGGCTCATGCTGATGATGTCAGCGCCATTGTCCGCCGCATGAATGATGGCGTTTTCAATGGAGGAAAAGAACATCTGCCCGGCGCTATTCGCGACCTTCAAGGGCATGATGCTGCAACCGGGAGCCATACCGGCCGGGCCGATGGAGTTGGCTCGCGCTGCCGCCACACCCGCGCAGGCGGTTCCGTGACCCCTTTGCGACGAGTTGTCATCGGGGTTCGAGTCATTGTCGCCGTAGTCCCAGCCTGCAACCTGCGTGAGGTCCGGGTGGCCCACTTCGACCCCACTGTCGAGAATGGCGATCACTACCGAGCTAGAACCGTAACCCTGAGAACCATCCCAGGCGGTATGGGCGTTGGAGTCGAATCCAACCGTACCCACCGGGCTACCGCTCTCGTGATTACCCGCACTCCAGTTAAAGCTCAGCATTTGGGCCGTGTTGTTATGACCCCAGTGCATCGAGTGCAAAGGATCTGAGGGCACCACCATGGGATAAGCGATGTAGTCCACGGTCGCGGTTTCGACTTGAGCCAATCGCTTCAGCCGCTCCGCGAATTCACCGGAATCGGTAAGGGGATTGTGATCAATCACAAACCAGCGATCGATACCCAGCTTGTGAGTCATGGATTGGTTCGCCGGTTCGATGTAGGCCCGCTTTACTGCGGTGGCCCCCATCATCTGGAAAATTTGATCTACGGCAAATAAACCTGTAGCTCCGTTTGGAATGGGTTGGTTGTATTCAAGATTTCCGGGAATCTGAGATCGCTCCATAGCCGCAGCCGTGATTTTGACTTTCACACGGCCCTGAGCGTAAGCCGCGACTTTGGGAGCGTTAGGTTGGAATCCTTGTTGAACGGGAGCGAAGTAACGAGTGGGATTTTCGGCCGCCTGAAGGGGGGACACTACAATCAGGGAGCCAAAGAACATAGCGAGCGCAAAGCAGGTGGCGAGAGTTCGGCGCAATGGTACCTCCGTTTAAGAGTTGTTCTTTGGTGGTTGGACTCCACCCCATGGCAACCCACAACAACGAAGATGCGAACCGTGATTCCTGATATGTGCGGCAACTGAGGGGGGGACTCCGTTGACACTCATCCTTTGATACCAACTACTCAGACGTTTGTCGACTACCAAACTGCATGTTTAAGTTTATTCGGTAGCGATGTACAACTTTTGTGGAGGATGTTCCTCGGTTGGACCTGTCCAAAAACTTTTTTTGTTTTTGAAGTTTGGTTTTCTTTACGCCGCGCGGCGACGGGCGATGCCTTGCAACTCAGCAATGAGTGAAGAAACTTTTTGCACGGTGAAAGGTTTTGCAAGCACACGAGTCACACCGCGCTCGTGCGCGTGCTCATCTTCAATCTCACTACCCCAACCCGTGGCGAGCACAACCGGAATGTCGGGATGTGACTTCCGTATGGCCGCGGTGACTTCCCACCCGCTCATGTCCGGCATGCCAAGATCGGTAAACACGAGATCGAAATCATGTTCGCCAAACGCTTTTAAGGTGGACTCACCATCATGAGCGGCAATGACGTTGTGTCCTAAGAGTCGAAGCAAGTCGGCCAAAGCTTCCCGAACGTTGGGCTCATCATCGCCCACCAGAATGCGCCAGGGCTGGGAGGACATCATGGGATCGCCCGTGTGCTGAGGCGTATCTTGCTCGGCCAAAGGAAGGCGGATGCGGAACTTAGATCCTTTGCTCGGCTCGGAAACTACTCCGATCGAGCCCCCATGACGCTCGATGATACCGTAGACGGTGGAGAGTCCTAAACCGCTACCCTGAACACCTTTGGTAGTAAAGAAGGGGTCAAAGACACGATCGCGGACATCCTTGGGCATACCTAGACCCGTGTCACCAACCGTAATCTCAGCCTTGTTGTTGATCTCTCGGGTGTGGAAGTAAATGGTTCCACCTTCAGGCATCGCATCCACGGCATTGAAAATGAGGTTGGTGAGCACCTCGCGGATCTCTCCGGGAACGCAGGCCGTCAGGCTTAAGTCCCGAAGATCTGTTTCGACATCAATGTGAATCCCTCGTTGCTCCGGCTGATCTTTCCATCGGGGGCGCGTAATTTGAATCACACTGCGAATCAACTCGTTCATATCCGTCTTTTCAACCGCGGTGGCTTTTGCTCCGCGGCTGAACTCTTGGAGACGTCGCACCGTTTCAGCCCCATCCAACGCCGCTCGCTCAACCACGTTGAGGCAGTCTTCTACGGCTTTCTCGTCCATCTCGCCCTGGAGGGTTTTTAGCTTCAGGAATTGCACCCGACCGATAATGGCGGACATGACGTTGTTGAAGTTGTGGGCAATACCACTTGCCATTTGCCCAACGCTGCGAAGCTTTTCTGCGCGACGCACATGCTCCGATTTTGCCAGGCGATGCTGGGTTTCGGTGAGTTCAACAAAAGAGGTTTGTAGCCGTTGATACAAGTCCGCGTTCTTCAGGACCACGGCTAAGGTATCCGCGATGGCGAACACGGTGGCGACTTCAACCCGAGCAAAGGCGTTCTTCTGCTTACAGGCAAGCCCAAGCACGCCCAAGAACTCATCCCCCGCAACAATGGGTACGATAAAGCCGGATTTGAGTCCCGCCTTGCTGAGCCAACCGTCGGAGAGAAGCGCGTCTTTTTCAAAATCAGGAATCGACAGAGGCATCTTAGTTCGTTGCACGCGGCGTATGGGAGTGTTGTCCGACTTAATCTTCTGGCCAACCTCCACACCTTCCACCGGCTGGTCCATCCAAACGTAATCGCGCCGGAACATGTGTTCCTTTTTAAGAAAGCGCTGCACCGTGAAGTACTCAAACTCCATAAGGCGACGAAGCTGACGGTAGACGTGGCCGTAGATCTCTTCCGTGTCGAGGGAGGAGGCCATCGCTTTCGCAAGCTCGTTCATAACTTCCAGTCGCGTAGCGCGAATCTGGGCGTTCGTATAGAGGCGCTCTTTCTCGGTGGCTACCAGCTGCAGTTCTTTATTGCGACTGGCCAGCTCTTCCTGCTGGTCGGCGAGAGTCCAAGTCATTTCGTTTAGGGCTTTGCCAAGACTTCCGATTTCATCCTCGGTGGTCGCTTGAATGCGAGCGGTAAAGTTGCCGGCCGCAACCTCACGAACCACCTCGTTCATTTTCGTGATGGGACGCAGGACCCAAGTCGTGATCAGCCACACCAAGCCTAAGCCCAGAAGCGAAATGAGGAGGGCCAGCCCTACGCTTCGCCAAAGCGCGTATTGCACCTCGCTCAGCATGCGAGCCGGCGAAAGACCCAAGTGAACCTGCCCAATGTACACACAATCCCTATGGTTCTTGGGATCGGAGTAGCTCACGCTGGGCATATGGTTGCGACAGACTCCAGCCGTAAAGTGACTGATCTCTGCGTCCATTAGAAACGTCTTCAGGGCACGCGACTCCAGGATCTGACGGTTGAAATCTTCTCGGTGAGATTCTGAAACGCGATGGGCTAAGAACTTGCCGTCGGGATTCGCGATGCCGGCAAAAGCAACGTCTTCTTCCTGACTCAGAACCTGGGCTACACCCTGAAGAAACCGCTGGGTGTTTTTGTCGCTATCGAAGGTTGCTAGGGAATCGGCCGAACTCATAGCCGACCACGACTCGGTAGCCAGCAAGCCCGCGAGGGCCCAGCCACGTTTCTCAAACTCTTTGTTAAGAGTCGATCGGATCTGAGTGAAGAAGATGGCAGAAAGACACAGCGACGAGCAGAGCAGAAAAGCTCCGTTCACAAGTAGGAATCGTCGACGCAGGCTCTTGCCAATAAAAACGGATAGAAAGTTCATAGGTTTTTTCGGGACCGGATTCGTTAGCCCTTCAATGATCGGCACTTAAGCCAGGCAAGTTGAGACCTGGGTTTCTTCTTATCGGAAGAATCCTAGAAACCGTAATTCAATCCAAATAAGACCCGATCATTGGCGCGGAATAGGGTGTAGGGACTGGAGCCGGAGTCGGGTCCAAGAATGAGATCCCCACCGAATTCGAGCTTTAGAGGGCCGCGAATTCGCCGCGTAAGTCTAAATACGCCAACAGACTCGGCCCGCCGAAGGTCCTGGAGCCAGGCCAGCTCAATCGTGGTATCGGAGAGATCTTGAGCCAGGTAGTTGATATACAGCGCCAAATCGCGATCAAAAGGTCGGTAGCTGGTGATGGCGTTTTCACTGCTTCCGTCTTCTAGGAGCAGTTCCGCCCCAAGATCGAGGCTTCCCCCAAAGGGGCCTTCCTCAAACAGATACTCAAGTCCCACCACGCCCTGAAGCGAGTGGCGAGACAAACCCAGGGCGCCAAAAACGGTGCTGCTAAATCCGGCATCGTCCACAGATTGGTCGCGAAAGGTGGCTGCTCCTTTAAGCACAAACCCACCCAACACGGTTTGCGTTTCAAGCCCAATTAAGTGGAGAGGCAAGTAGGTTGATCGAAGTTGGTTTGGAAATAATCCGTCGAAACGAACGGTAAGGACCGGGTTTCGGTCGATGCCACTGTAGCCAACGAGAAATACATCGGTACCGGAAAAGCTGCGACGCGCACGAACCGCGAAGGAAACCTCCTCGGTTTCCGGCGGCAGGCGTGGGTCGTCATCGAGGGGAACGTTGAAATCAAAACCGCTCAACCGATCAAACGCGTTGGATATCGACCAAGGCGATCGCGCGGATGGAAACTTCGCTCCTTCCAACACGGGGAGAAAGACAAACTCGAGTCCCCACCCCGGGCGACCGTAGGCGAAGCGAGCTAGCCACTCGCCCGGGCTTTCTCCGTCCACAAAGTCCAAACCAAGATCGCGAACCGATAAGAGATCGGTTGGATTAAAAGTATCCGCGGCTCCCCAAACAATGTGGTCACGCCCGGCTGTACCGCGCCAGGGTCCGCGACGGAAATCGACCTTCGCCTCTTTGGGAACCCACCGCCATCGTCCTGGATCGAGCGGATCGTAATGAACGCGAGGCGCAAGGGAGGCGCGCCAATTTCGGTGAAAACGCAAACTCAGATCGAGTTCCGCTTGTAGAGACCACTGGAGGTCTCGACCCTCGACTCCTTCTCGAGGATAGAAGGTCCCAGTAGTGGCCACCTCTCCCCCAAGGTTGAGTTCGGCATGTGAGGGTTCTGGGTCGGCGAACAAGCCAACTAAGAAAACGACCAAGAAAACAAGGGGCGCGAGACGTCTCACCAGTCCGATGAAAGCGCCTCCACGGTTAGCTCGCTCTCATCGACATCCGCGTTCACATCGCGCTTTCGAACGGAAAGCTCGGTAATCTTGCCATTCTGAAGATTCTCTATGAGAACCTTCTGCGCCCGCCAATATCCGTCGCTTTCTTCAAAGTCGCTAAGGCGGGTTTGCTTAAGCAGCCGGCCCTTCTTGTCGTAGTAGTCAACGCGCACGGGGAGGTTTTGCTCAATCATGATCCAGCTATCTACTTTTGAATACGCGCTCTCAAGTTTGCTCACCGAACTCACCACGTCGCATTCAAAACCCTCATAGGTTTCTGTCCGCAGGTACTGGTGATTGTAGTCATCGGGTTCTTGACGCCCCAAATCCTCATAGCTGAGCTGACTACCCAAGAAGCTCGCTCCCCGTTTAGACGGGGCGATGCGCTTCACCTTTCCCAAAGCAGGCAGGTACAACCACTGGTCATCGATCTCCTCACGGTCGTAGGTCAGGAAACTCGTTCCGCGAACGTCGGGAGGAGAGGTAAAGCGAATGAGCGACCGCGCAGGTTTATCCTCCTCGGCGAGGAGCAGCGTTTCAAATTCACGAGTAACGCTACGGCCACCTTTATCTCGGAGAATCATGGTGAGGTCGGCGCGCTCCGAGACGAGCCCGTCATTGGCGTCTTGAACCGCCTGCATCACCTGGCGGCCTTTAGTAGCGGAATCCGTGCTCTGGTCCTGAGCCAAGGCGGAACCTAGGGGTACGCACGAGGCGGCCAGAAATAAAAGGAGCGAGGCAACCTTCTTGGAAGGCATGGCCGACTTTTTCCGATTCTTAGGATGTTCAAAGATCGCAGGTAACACAAACAGGTCTCCAGCTAAAGCGAGGAAGATTGCCATGCCACAGAGCAGGCCAAATTTAACGTAGGGACTGAATTGAGAGAATCCAACCGCACCGAAAGCAGAGAGCAGAATGGCGGTGGTAAAAACAATGGCGCGACCCGAAACCTCGAATGCGTGGTTTACCGACTCACGTTCGCTTTCGCCCCTCTGGCGCGCGGCCAGATATTTCGACAGGAAATGCACGCTGTCATCGACCGCAATTCCAATAGTGACCGCCGCCACCATCGCGGTGGAGGGTTCCAACCAAATCCGCGACCAGCCCATGAACCCCATGGTAATGACGATGGGCCAAAGGTTGGGAATCAGACTGAGGAGCCCTAGCTTCACCGATTTAA
>JABDJR010000533.1 GCA_013003415.1 Candidatus Eiseniibacteriota bacterium
GATCAGTTCATTGGCCCTTCGAAACGCTACGCGGACATCATCATTCCCGAAGGTGGGAAGAACAAAGTGGCGATCGATCTTCTTGTAACCAAGATTCGTTCTCTGCTTCGTGAGGAATAACATGACCCGGTTCCGCGACGACGACATCATCACCTACGACAAAGCGGGCATCGATCAGGCCGTCGCATTTGTTCGCTCGCGCACGTCGCTTACACCTTCGGTGGCACTCATTCTTGGCTCGGGCCTTGGTTCCTTTGCCGACACTCTCGATGAAGCAACCGCGGTTCCCTACGAAGACATCCCCGGTTTCCCAATTTCCACGGTCGAAGGTCATGCTGGCCAGCTCGTGGTGGGGAAGGTAGGCGATGTTGTGGTTTCGGCTCAGCAAGGGCGATTCCATCCCTATGAGGGATATTCCGCCGCCCAGGTTACGTTTCCTTTGCGCGTCATGGCCGGACTTGGCGCGAAGAGCGTGATCATCACCAATGCGGCAGGGGGAGTCGACCATCGCCTCCAGCCTGGGGACCTCATGCTCATCGAAGATCAGGTGAACTTTCAGTTCCGATCCCCCCTTCGCGGGAGTGGAACCTTGGTCGATGAGGATCGCTTCGTCGATTTGGCGGCTCCTTTTACTCCACGCCTTATTGATATGGCCTTGAAGACCGCCACCGATCGAGGAATCTCCAGAATCTTCCGCGGCACCTATTGGGGGAACCTGGGGCCAACCTACGAAACCAAGGCCGAAGTGAAGATGGCTCGAGAGCTTGGTGGGGATGCCGTCGGCATGTCCACCGTAGCCGAGGTGATCGTGGCCGCCCATATGGGAATGGAGACCCTAGGCATCACTTGTATCTCGAACAAGGCGGCAGGGTTGTCTCCGGAACCGCTTTCTCACGATGAGGTCATCGAAGTAACCACCCAAGTTCGCGGAAGCTTCACATCTTTGCTTTCAGCGTTAATCCCGCAAATAGCTGCTAAATAAAGATTTAGCTCAAATCTGTCAAGAAAATGTTATTGATTTCTTAAGCCGTTTCCCGTACGATTATTGGGCCAACAAGTCTTTTTATCGGTCGGGGGTCATGCACGTCCGCAATCGCCCTTGTTACGTATCTTTGTAATTCGTAGTCGGACAATGGCTTGTAATTTTCACCACTGAGGGGGTACTGGCACCATGAGAGCTAGATTACTTACCGTCTTCGGCCTTGTTTCTTTGTTCACCGTAGCCCTGGTGACATCGGCAATGGCTGTGACAATAAATGAAATTCGAATCGATCAATCCGGTTCGGACAATGAAGAATATATTGAACTTGCAGGCACCAATGGGGAGTCCTTAACCGGTCTCTCCATCATCGTTATTGGCGATGGTAGTGGTGGTGCCGGTGGTTTGGGCGGCGTGGTTGAGGCCATTGTCGACCTGCCTGCCTCCACAATCCAACCCGATGGTGTGTATCTGATTGCCGAAGCCACTTTCGGTACGGGTGGTCTGTTCCTTACAGGAACGGTTGATTTCACGACGACGCTAAACTTTGAAAACAGTGACAACGTCACTTTTCTGCTTGTCTCGGGTCGTAATGACTCTCTGCATGTCGGAAGCGGTTTTGGCGGATCCGATGTAGACGTCAACGATGACGGTATTATTGACGCCACTGGTGACTGGGGTGGTGATGGTTTAGACGACGGTCCTCCTTGGGCTTCCATTGTGGATGATGTCGCTCTTATCGAAACTGTTGGCTCGGGTGAACTTGTTTACTCTGCAACCACCAACGGCCCCGATGGCTCGTTTGTGCCTGCCCATAGCTATCGGTGTTCCGACACCGCGGCTTGGATGATTGGTAACTTTGGAGATTCCGCCTTCGATACTCCCGATGGTGTGAACCCGTCCTGCGCCAACCCGCCACCCACTTTCTTTGCCCAGGATCGTCTTCCCTGCGTGCCGAACACCACTGAAGCGGCTGCCATTACGGCTACCGTGATTAGTGCAACTGGTGCCAGCGTTTCGTATACGGTTAATGGTGGAGCAGCCACCGTTCTCGCCATGGGCGTTCAGTCCACCAGCGGCGACACCACCGTGTTTGCAGCCACCATCCCGGGTCAACCCAATGACGGCGACTTGGTTGAGTACATGGTTACCGCTGTCAATGCCAACCCCGATACCACCGATGGTTTCGCTCAGGGTTACTTTGTTGGTCTCCAGAACATCGGCGACCTTCGTGTCAACGATGGCGGCGGATCCAACATCTATGACGGCTATGGCGCCCGCGTGCGCGGTAACGTGACCGTGGACTTCGGTAAGTTCTCCAGCACTCGTACCGACGGTTACATCCAGGATGCAACCGGCGGAATCAACATCTTCGAATTTGATATCCACCCCACCTACCAGAGCGCCGGTCTTGGTGACGAGTTGACGGTGGCTGGTGTCATCGATGAGTTCAATGGCAAGCTAGAAATCACCTCCGGTGGTGCTTGCGATACGCTCTTGATCGACCTTGAGGGCCCTGGGGCGGTTCCGGCTCCCAAGCAGATTGGTCCTTGCGGTGTGAACGAGTTCAACGAGGGTCTCTTGGTTGAGTGCTTCTATGTCGACCTCGACACTACCGGAACCGGTCCTACCGGATTGTTCCAACCCAACCAAGCCCCTGACATCATCAACTGTGTTCCCACCACCAACACCGATGTGTTCATCGATGCCGATACCAACATCCCAGGGAACCCGATTACTTCGACGCAGTACTCTGTGATCGGTATCGTTACCGAGTTTGGTGCCCACGACTTGGCTCCTCGCCAACTCTCTGACCTCACGCCTCTGAACGTGACGGTTGGTGTAGGCGACGAAACCGCTCGCCCGGTCATGCAGCTCATGCAGAACAACCCCAACCCCTTCCGTCAGTTCACGGAAATCCGTTACGTGGTGCCTGGCGCCCCGGGCACGGATCAGGTCTCGGAAGTTCAGCTTGAGATCTTCGACCTTCAGGGTCGTCGTGTTGCCAGCGTAATCGATGATTACCAGGCAGCCGGTGAATACGGTGTGAAGGTGAACCGAAGCACGCTGGGCAACATTGCCTCCGGTGTGTACTTCTACCGCCTCGACATCAATGGCGAAACCCAGACCCGTAAGCTCATCGTTGAGTAATCTGGTCTAGGCGAAAGCTAAAGCCTTGTAAGAGGGTCGATCTTCGGATCGGCCCTCTTTTTTTTGTCTCGGACCCTCACCTCACCCGATGGGGCCTGGGTGGCACCGACCCTCCGCGGAATTCCTACGCATTGGATATAGGCCAAGCAATTTCCAATGCTTAGTGGTCAGTACAATCCAGAACGGTTTACGATACCTGCATGCGAAATCTCTTCATCTCATGCCTATTTCTATCCACATTCCTTTTTGCTTGCGGCGGTACTTCAAAGGTCGAGGAGTTTGTTCCTCCTCCCACGCCCGTTTACGAAGCTCCCACAGCACTCATGGCACAACTCACCAGCGCCAAACCGATCCCCGGCACTTTGGCCCAGGGACAGCCTGGCGATTGGCTCATGGGGAACGAGCGCTTTCGTATTGTCGTCAGTTCGATCGAACGGCCCAGCCCTTTTTCGAAATCCGGGGGAAACATTCTCGACGCCGCCCCGATTGGCGGGGTCGATGTGATTCGCGAAATCTTCACCTACCTCGACGACACCTTTCCTCGTCAGGCGGTTTATACATCACTAGAACCGGGTACCAAACAGGACAGTTTTGTAGAGTTGGTGGCCCTAGGGGTGGATTCGGAAGACAAAGATTTAGAGATCGAGACCCGCTACCAAATCGCTTCCGGTAGCAACTATGTACGCATCATTACCAAGCTCACCAACACGGGAACCAAGGCTTACGAGGAGTTCGAACTCGGTGATGCTCTTCAGTGGGGAAGGGCACAGCCTTTTGCTCCCGGTCCCGGCGAAAAACTGGCGCGCACTCGTCCCAAAGTTCCTTGGCTGGCCGGAGATACGGAAGGCACGGCGCTCCTTTGGTCGGGGAGTGATGGCTCTCTTACCGGTCCCCATGGAACCTCTTGGTCCGATCCGATTGTGAAAACGGTGACCATCAATCCCGGTGAGTCGCAGGTGTACGAGCGCCGACTGTATATCGCCCTCGGTAGCGTGGCCGACGTAGCCGCTTTATGGCAACGCGACCAAGAGCTAAGCCCACCACGACTCGGTGTCAAAGTGGAAAGCGGAGGCGTTCCCATTCAAGGGGCACGCGTGTTAGTGCGCGACCGAGCCGGTGCAAGCGTCATGCGTGGTGTGAGCAACAATCTTGGTTTAGCCGTTCTGCCGCTGATCCCCGCAACCTATGAAATCGAGGTGTCTCACCCCACTCGCGGTCAGGTCGTTGAAGAGCTGGCTTTCAACAAAACAAGTTCTCTTACCCTCAAACTGCCACAGCCTGCTCAGCTGCAATTGTCCGCCGATGATGGTCGGGGCAACCTCATTCCATGCAAGTGGACCTTCGTAGGAATCGACGGAACGGCAAGCCCTCGCTTTGGCCCAAGTTACTTGGCTTCTGGTGCTGAAAACACGATCTTCTCCATGGGGGGCTCCGTTGCCACCGGCATCCCTCCGGGCACCTACGAGGTTATTGCCACGCGCGGACCCGGCTTTGAACTCTGGAAAGAAGAAGTGCAGGTAGGTTCCGGAGAAACCCAAAGTTTGGCGGCTAAAATCCTGCCCGTGAATATCCCATCCGGCTGGTCGTCGATCGATCTTCACGTGCACTCCGATCCAAGTCCTGACAGCAATGTTTCCCTTAAGGACCGCATTACCAGTGCAGCCTGTGAGGGTCTCGATTGGATTGCAACCACGGATCACGGTTTCCGCACCGATCCATCTGAGCTGTGGAAAGAGTTTGGGGGCGTGCCTCCGGTGCAGGTTCTCATTGGGGAAGAGGTGACCACGAGTGGTTGGGGTCACTTCAATTGCTTTCCTGTTCCTCCTATGCGCGGAGGTAAACCCGCCGCAGTTCCAATCGCAGACAAGCGACCGGCCGATATTTTTACGTCCATAAGAAACGAAGCTCCCAACGCCATCATTCAAGTCAATCACCCGCGTTCCGGATCGCACGGTTATTTAGATCGCACGAAGTTCGATTCGAACACCGCGAGTGGTACGTCGGACTTTTCCGACAACTTCGACCTCATGGAAATTTTTAACGGAAAGCGTCTCGATCAATTTGATAAGGCCTGGGCCGATTGGATGGCCCTGCTTGGCACGGGGAAAAAGGTCGTTGCGGTTGGAAATTCCGATAGCCATGAAATGGTCGGACAAGAAGTCGGTTACCCGCGGAACTGGGTTTACAACCCGGACGGAAAACAATCCACAATTGTGGATAACTTAAAAGCGGGCAAGGTTGTGGTTAGCAATGGTCCGTTTATTGAGTTTGCGATTGAGGGAGTTGGTATCGGATCAACCGTTTCCCACGTCGGGCGGGCGGTTACCGCCCAGATTAAAGTGGTTGCTCCCCAGTGGGTCGACGTTTCCGATGTCTCGGTCTATGTAAATGGCGTGCTGAATGACAGTTACAAAATCCGAAACTCAATTGGTGAAGTGCGTTTCGACGAAGCGGTCGAAATACGACTGAATCGCTCATCATTTGTTGTAGTTCGGGTCGACGGCCAGAAAGGCTTATCTCCGGCGATCCCCGATTTGGAGATCGGAAATGAGCTAATCCCAATAAAGCCTTTAGCTTTTACGAATCCCATCTGGGTGGAAATTCCACGCACCTCGCGCTAGACTCCCACAGCCGAACAACCACTAGTTAGAACCCCGGATTGTTCGGACAACAAGATTCCTTCCGGCAGCGCTGCCCCCGCCCTCCTGAAAATCGGGGATTCCACGCTGCATCTTTACCTCCAAGATAGTGGAGAAAGGTTCGTCCTATGCAGTTTCGTGCCCTCGGCGTAACCGCCGTTTTGTCATTGGCATTTGTATGCCTGGCGTCAACGGCCTTTGCGCAACCTGCCAAACTTCTCTTCTCGCAAGTTGAAGTTCGCGGATCTGTTTCGAACGCCGATTTCGACGAGTATGTCGTGATCAAGAACCCCGGTTCTTCGGCGGTCGATCTAAGTAACGTCTACTTAACTGACGCCACGTTTGCGAACGGGGACCAGTATTACTACAACTTGCCAAATGATGCGTTGCCTATCGGCGGCGGTGGGTTTAACGACTTTGTCGCCCGCTTCCCCGACGGGGCCATGATTGGGCCGGGCGAAGAGATCACCATTTCTCTCATCGGAAGCGACAGCTTCGAGAGTACTTACGGTATCTCCCCCCACTACGAACTTTATGAAGATGGAAGTTCTGCCGACAATATTCCGGACATGCGTGAAGCGCGTCCGGGGTCCTTAGTCGACAACACTTCTCAGCTTCCTGGTTTGTCTAACAGTGGCGAGGTAATTGTCCTGTTCTACTGGGACGGTGCTTCCGATCTCGTCACCGACCTCGACTATGTGGTCTGGGGTGATAAGAACGAAGCTGTCGATAAGACCGGAATCTCCATTGACGGACCAGATGGTGGAAGTGATGCAACGGCCTATGCCAATGACACATCGGTCAGCTCCCAAGACGGTTTGGGCGCAAGCCCCACCGGTACCTTCATTCGTGTCGACGACAACGAAGGTAGCCAGGCTTCTTCCGGAAGCAATGGGGTTGGGGGGCGCGACGAAACCAGCGAAAACCTAACCGCCACCTTCACCTCAAACACCGACGGTGTTCCCCCCGGGCAAGTTCCCGAGGACACAACACCTCCTACGTTGCTTTCCGCCAGCGGTGCCGCTGGAAACAGCAATGTGGACTTACTCTTTTCTGAGGGTCTCGGCGCGGGTGCAACCACCACCAGTAACTACTCCGTATTTCCCACCGCGTCTCCCGGTAGTCCCATCGCGGTCACTGCGGCAGAAACCGGTGGCGATCCTTCTACGGTGAACCTCACCCTTGCGAGCAGTCTGGAAACAGGCACGAGCTACACGGTTGAAGTCACCGGCGTCCAAGACATGGCCGGCAACACCCTTGTTGGAACCGCCACCGCGTTGTTCAACACCGGCGTTGGAGATGGCTTTGCGGTTGTCGCGGCGTTTCCCTTCGGCCCGTCGCACATTGGTGTGGCCTTCAGCCAAGACGTGAACGCCTCCCAGGCCACCAACACAGCAAACTACACCGTAACCTTTGGCGGTTCGGGAGCCACGATCAGCTCCATTCAGCTGCAAGACAATGGCTCAACCGCCATTTTGAACTTCAGCTCGCCGCTTCCTCAGAACACGGCCATTCAGGTTACGGCCGCCAACATCACCAGCTCCACGGGGGGTTCCCTAGAGAGCGGTGGTCCTTTCGCGTTTAACACTGGATCCGAAACCATCGTTGGTATCGATCAGGTGCACGCCGATGTTGGTAGCCTCGAAGGCCAAACCGTGACCGTATACGGTCAGGTTTACATGCCGGCCACGGTCCAAGGATCGCAAATCTCTGGTTACATCCAAGACGGTACCGGTCGTGGACTGAACATTTTCGACTTCACCACGACGGTGCCCACGGCCGTTTCTGATCGTGGCACCGTGGTGAAACTCACGGGTGAAGTTGATCTCTTCTTTACGACGGTTGAAGTCATTGGGTTCACGGCAACTGAAGTGGCCAGTGGCATTCCAGCCATGAGCCCTCGGGTTCTTTCTGTTGGCGAGGCGGCAGGCCCGCAGTGGGAAGGTACCTACATTCAGACGACCTCTACCC
>JABDJR010000543.1 GCA_013003415.1 Candidatus Eiseniibacteriota bacterium
ATATACAACTTCGATGCACGTCTCTCCCGAGCGAGGATTAACTTTGGAATCCAGGTCCAGAGAAATCGAGCTGATGCCGCCCATCCATCCCGATGGTGCCCAAGGTTGCGGGTGGCCATCTTGATACAGCGCGAGGGGAAGGCGAATGGGTGCCGGATCGGGCTCTCCGTCTACTTTGATAGGAACGCTTGCGGTAGCTCCCCCGCCATCACCATCTGAAGCGATGAGGTAAAGACGATAGACTCCGCCGCCCGGCATCTTCAGAACCGCACCCGTGGTAGACGACTCTTGAATCACCTCGTCCAAGGCCAGAGGCACCGCTTGTGCGTCGCCTCCGGTTATATAGGTCGTGGCCTCATTTCGAATCTCCCAATTCACCTGAACCGGGGCCCCTTCAGGATCAACAATATCGAGTTGAACCTCAACTTGATCTCCCGGCTGCACGACGTCTGGGCCCTTGAGGGCAAAGTTCCGAATCTCCGGGCAAAGGTTTGCCGGCGGGCTGCCGGACCACACTTCGGTCATCGCGTCGACGGAGGCCAGCTTGTCTCCATTAGGCAGGAACATTCCAAACCAAGTGGATGTGGCTTCCATCTTGAATCCCCAGGTGAACGCAAATCCCCCCAAACAAAGTTCCGGAACATCAAGACAGCCCGCAGTATAAGCATCGACATAAACCTGAGCCTTTTGGGTGCTTGTAAGTTCCGGCGGAGCACCAAAACTTGTCTTTTCAATTTCCCAAACCCCTCGGGGCCCGAACTCGGTGATAAGGATCGGCTTCGTACCGCCTAGCTCCCGGTAGCGCCGGGGAATGGAAGGCAGCCCCCCATAGGAATTGATGCCCATGATGTCGATGTCTGGGCAAAGTTCGTGCACCGACTTCACGCGCGCTCCCCCGATGTCGGCAGTGACCGTCATGGTGGGATGATGTGGATCAAGCTCTTTGATCATCGCAGCCAAAGACTGCACATGATCCCAAATCGCGGGATTGTCTCCTCCGGCGAACCCCTCCATCTCGTTTCCGATTCCCCAAAGCAGCACCGCGGGATGATCTTTGTATTGAAGGACGTCTTTTTTGACCCTGTCAAACTGCTCCTGAACGGCGGCGCTATCTCCGTAGTCAAAACCATGGCGTTCGTGGCCCAGCCAATGCCCAACCACCACGGTAAGCCCCAGTTCCTGAGCTTCATCGAGCTGCTCTTGGAGGTCATCCCCCACTCCCCAGGTACGAAAAGTGTTTGCTCCGGAAGCAGCCAGCTGCGCCTTGGGGCCTTTTCCCCCGGCCCCTTGAATGAAGTAGGGCTCGCCGCCGCGCGTGAGCTGCCAGCCGGATTCGACTCTATCTAATACAACAGGAATGGCCTCTGCGCACGCTTCGTGAGGGGTTGCAAGGCAGGTGGCAAAGAGTAAGAAGACGCCGAGAAGGTTAGTTTTGTGAGTCACGTATTTCTTTAGCTCAATCCAAGCCGCCGCGTCTCAGATTAGGTGAAGGTCCGCGTACCGCGACGACTGGCATTATATCGGTTACTTGGAAACTTCGCCGTGTTCCTAGTCAGGGATCCAGCGACCTCGGACCATGGTACCCACGGGATCCTCAAGAACGTCGAAACTTTCAAGGGGATCCCCATCGAGAAGAACGAGATCCGCGCGCATTCCCTCAACAATCTGGCCCACTTCAGATTCCTGGCCCAGGAACTTTGCCGCATCTAAAATGGCGATGCGCAGGACTTCGGCTCGGGATATACCGGCGCTTTCAAAATCGCGCAACTCCGTAAGCAGGGAAACACCGGGGGCAACCACATCGATTCCCGAGTCGGTACCAATAAGCAGGCCGGCCCCGGCATCGTAGAGAGCCTTAATGAAAGCACGGCGATTGTTTGCCATGGCTTCACGGTCGGTTGGCGAAAGATTCTGAGAGAGGCGAAGAAAGATTGCGCTGGTGGGACAATTCCATATGCCCGCGGCTACCGTTTTCTCAACCAGACCTGGAATCTTGGACGAGTCAATCGAGATCCATGCCGGGTAACCTTGGCCTCCCCGCGTTGTCACGGCAACTTCATATCCGCTTAGATGTTCTATGCAAATTTGACCAGCCTCAAGCACACGATCAATGCCAACCCGGTGCGGAACATGTCCGCTAAAAGGAATGCCGCGCGCCTTGGCCGCATCGACCACCGCATTGTAGGTATCGAGGCGCAAGTTCTGGTACATCTTCAATCCCAACCAACCTTCGTCCGCAAGGCGATTCACCAGAGCGGGTGCCTCGGAAGGATCGCTAATGAGTTGGGTTTGAGGCCAGCTCGGAGGCGTACCGTCTACCCCTGGGCTTAGGGAGTGAATGGTGGGAGATACAATCTCACTTTTCTCAGCCTTCTCCATGATGTCTGGGAGACCTTCCCACCCCCAACAATTCCGAACGCTAGTTACGCCGTACTCCACATAACTGGGGAGATCCGAAGAGCTGATATGAACGTGCATATCGGCCAGGCCCGGAAGTAAGGTGCGTCCTGAACCGTCTATGACTTCCGTATCGGGGTGAAGGTCAACAAGCGAAGATGAAACAACCGCCGAGATTCGATCACCAACTACGATCACGGTTTGATCTTCTAAGATATCTTGCGCGGGATTCATGGTAATGACGCGAACATTGGTGAAGGCGATCGGTGAATCGCCTTCACTGGCATCATCGGGGGGCTCGGCGGAACTTGAGCACGCAATCAGACAGAGAAACGGAATGAGAGCGGCAAACCGAAGACGAGCTTGAGTTAGAGGGTTCTGCATCAAGGTTGGCTAACGAAAAGATGTGCCGAGAAAGTAAGGCCAAACTAGAGCCGCGAACAGAGCCTTTACCAAAGGAAGACCAAGATAGCCGACCGTGAAAAGCCAGCCCGTAAACCACAGCGGGCCCATGATCCCCGCGATTTCCATTTTACCTTTGATGATCTGTTTATCAGCCATTGTATAACCTCCCCAAACATAAACGATTTATTAAGGGTGATCTTAGCTTCCGTGACCACCCACTTATACTACTCGTTTTGAGAGGTTTTTGTTGCGCTCAACCCGTGGGAATCCTGAGTACGACATTCCCCTTCTTGTGGTCTTCTTCAACGTATCGATGAGCTTCTTGGATTTGGGACAGCTCGAAGGTTTGGTCAATGATGGCCCTCAACTCCCCCTTTTCAATTAGACCACTCAGGTATTCCAAATCCTCAACTTTGTAGTCCGCAAACTGAACCCTAACCTTCTTATCGCTCTTGATTGAAACCCATTTACCGCGGAGGATACTTCTTAGGTTGGGGTTTGCGATAACAAGGCGACCTTTAGGAGTGAGCCTCCGGAGGCAACCCGAAAAAGAGGCCTTTCCCACAACATCGAGGATCGCATCGTAGGTTCTTTCGGATTTCGTGAAATCTTCTCGTTTATAGTCGATCACATGATCGGCACCCATGCCTCTCAGAGCATCGAGTTTTTCATGAGCGTCAACCGCGGTAACTTCCGCTCCAAAGAACTTTGCCAATTGAACGGCAAAAGAGCCGATGTTGCCACAAGCTCCGTTGATAAGAATCCTCGACCCGGGTTTCAGTTCGGCCATGCGAACATAGTGGAGAGCATTGAGGCCCCCCGTCGGGATCGTTGCCGCAACGTCGTGGGACAACGCTGCGGGCTTTAATGCCAAAGCCCTAGTCTTTGAAACACAAACGTACTCTGCGTTCCCGCTAAAGGGAGGGCCGGTAGCACCAAACACCTGATCTCCGGGTTTGAATCCGTTCACCTCGTTGCCAACGGTTTCCACTTCGCCCGAGAACTCTTGCCCCGGGATCTTCACGCGCGAAGGCCTGAATAGACCGGTGTACAGGCGAAGAGGAAGCCAGAACCACCAGGGAAAGCTGAAGCTTCGTAGCTCACAATCCCCCGCGATCACCGTTGAATAGCAGACCTTAATCAGAATCTCGGTCGACCTTGGAGAAGGTTTTGGAAGTTCGCGCACCTCCAAAACCTCAATAGGTCCGTACCTCGGAAACACAGCCGCCTTCATGAAACTCTACTTATCAGACCAAACCGCCAACTCGTTCCCCGACGGATCAAGGAAATGAAATCGACGCCCGCCCGGGAACTCAAAGATCTCACGGCAGATCTGACCTCCCGCGGCCACAACTCGATCTTGGGTG
>JABDJR010000564.1 GCA_013003415.1 Candidatus Eiseniibacteriota bacterium
TTTGGCACCGGTAATGATGCCGGCGGTTTCGGTGGCCTCGGTGAAGGTTCCATCGCCATTGTTCTTGTAAAGAACATCTTCAAAGAAGTTGGCCACGAAAATGTCTTCGTAGCCATCATTGTTGTAATCGCCATGCGCAACGCCCATGGCCCAACCGGTATCACGAAGGCCGGCTTCGTCGGTGGCGTCGGTAAAGGTGCCGTCGCCGTTGTTCCGGTAATAGATGTTGTCGCCAGGGTTCAACACGCCATCGCCAACGCCGTTGTAATCGTTTCCGATGTACATGTCGGTGTCGCCGTCGTTATCGAAGTCGGCCACGGTGACTCCAAGCCCCCAGTCGCTTTGCCCGTTAGGGGCAAGATCGACGCCCAAGGCTTCACTCACGTTCTCGTAGGACGGAAAGCCTTCTTTGTCGATGCCCGTGCAGCGGAACATTTGGTTCGGCTGACCTTCGTAGTTCACCACGTAGATATCTAGCAAACCGTCGTTGTCATAGTCGAGCATGGCGCCACTGGCGGACATGACTTCACCGATGATTCCGGCACGGCGGGAGATCGCAGAGAAGCTTCCGGCGCCGTCATTCAAAAGCAAAAAGTTTTGGCCATGCAAGGTGAGGAACATATCCGGGGCACCGTCGTTATTGACGTCACCGCTGACAATGCCTAGAGCAGGGTTTCCGGCCGCCACCACACCCGCAGGGATGGAGGTTCCGGATACGTCCACAAACGACCCGTCGCCCTGGTTTTCCATCACGATGATTTCACCGGTTGGCGTGAGATAGACCACATCGACGATGCCGTCGACATTGCAGTCGATCCAGCCCACACCAGAGCCCATGTCCGCAGAAGTGACTTGAGCCGAGGCGATCCCGGGAAGAAGGGCCAATGAAAGCAAAACAACAACTGCGCGAAGAGTAACGCCACCTGGCATGGCAGTCCCCCTTTAGGGTTCTCTTGGGTAAGAGACTAGAGTAGTGAGTATCAATTTAAAGAAGTCGAAGGACCGTCCAAAGCCACTACAACTCCGAAAGAACTAAGGCCTCCGAATAAGCTTACGAGCCGCGTCCGATTTACCGGCGATACGGTAGAAGTAAACGCCAGCCGGAACCGGTTCCCCGGCAAAGTTCGTACCGTCCCAAGAAATCAGGTTTTGGCCCGCGACCAAGTCGGCGCGCAGAGATTGAACCAGACGTCCTGAGATGTCGAAGATTTCGAGATTCCCGCTTCCTGCAACTGCGGAAGACATAGGAATCTGAGTTTGATCCCGGAAGGGATTCGGGAAGTTCGCACCCAACACCGTGGGTGTGGTGAAGCGAACTTCGCGCTCGGCGAGACGAATCTTCGATCCGTCGCGCTCGATAGAAAAGAGTTCGTAGGTCACGGGCGTGCTTGAGTAGGCCGCCTGGTCGGTATAGCGACCGACACCACCCGAAGAGAGCATGGTCTCGAGTTCAATGGTTTCCCCCAAGACTCGCTTGGAGATTTCAAAGAGGCCGGAATCTTCGGCGTAGCGCCATTCCAAATCGACCTGATCCACGCCGCTGACGCGAGCGTCAAAGGAGAGCAAGCGAACCGGAGTGATCGATTCGTTGATGGTCAGCATCTGGTCGACTGCCACCCCCGTAAGCTCTGCCACGCGTCCCGAGGGATAGGTGACCTTGATGTCGACGCTGGTGACATCTCCAAGCCCGAAGTGAAGGAAGGGGGAATCCTGCGAGCAATAGGATGAAGCACCTTTGTCCTGAATCAGAACCCGATCACCGGCGGTGACTTCTACGCGCGCGCCGATGGCGGAAAGGTTGGTCTCGAATCCTTCAAGGTGGATCTGGATCCAGTGATTGTCGGTGTAGTCGCGATAGCCGGCCGGTTTTTCACCGTCGCTAAACTCGGTTCGGAGACCGTAGGACTGCCCGCGATCTTGGAAGGTGCCGTCCCCGGCGTTGATGTAGAGGAGGCGGGCCGGAGCAGGAATGATGTCTTCGCCGCTGAGATAGCCGTTGTTGACGACCATGAAGTCGAGGAGACCATCTTGGTTGAAGTCACCGTAGCTCGCACCGCGGGCATCTCCGACATCGTCGATGCCGGCCTTCTCGCTAATGTCTTTGAACTGAACTTCACCCGAACCAGGAATGCCTTGGTTTTCCCAGAGCTGGTTGGGTTCGTTCACAACCTGACCCTGGTCGTTCAAGATGTAGCCGTTGGCAACATGGATGTCTAAGTCGCCGTCGTTGTCGAAGTCAAAGAAGGCGGTTCCCCAACCGTTGTAGTGCCACTCTCCGGGCGTACCTTTGATCAGGCCGGTGGCCTCGGTCACGTTGGTAAAAGTGCCGTCGCCGTTGTTTTTGAGAAGCGCGTCTTCAAAAAAGTTGGAGAGGAAGATGTCGAGGTGACCGTCGGCGTTGTAGTCGCCAAAATCGACGCCCATGGCCCAGCCGGGATCGTTGGCGCCTGAGGCCACCGAAACATCGGTGAAGGTGCCGTCGCCATTATTGCGATACAGCATGTTGTCGCCGGGGTTCAAGCCACCGCCGCCTTCGGCAAGACCGTTGTAGTCGTTGGCCACGTAGAGATCGATGTCGCCATCGTTGTCATAGTCGGCAACCGCGACACCCAAGGCCCAGTCGCTGCCATTGCCTTCGGCCCAATCCAAGCCCAAGGCCGGAGCCACGTCTTCGAACTGAACAACGCCCGCGTTGTTCGGGCCAAGGTTTCTGAACATCTGATTGGCGCGACCGGCGTAGTTTCCAAGGAAGATGTCGACCCAGCCGTCGCCATCGTAATCCAGCACGGCCACGCTCGCGGAGAGGGCTTCGCCATCACCGTCAGCGCGAATGCCTGAAGCACGCGTGCTCGCGCGGAAGGTGCCGTCGCCATTGTTCAGAAGAAGATGGTTTGGGCCTTCCATGGAGAGGAAGACGTCGACCCAGCCGTCGTTGTCGAAATCGGCGCAGGCGATTCCCATTCCCGCCGCATCAATGTTGCGGGTGGCATCGGGGAGCCCAGTGAGAGTTACGTCGTTGAAGTCATCGGACTCGTGATCGTACTCCAGGAGAATGGCGTCTCCAAAGGGAGTGAGATAGAGAAGATCTAGGTCTCCATCATGATCACAGTCGATCCAGGCCGCGCCGGATCCCATCTCCGTAGGAGTCTGGGCGGTGGCCGGTGAAGCGATAAGGAACAAAGAGACAGCAAAAAGAGCGAGGGCAAACCCTCGGCGCGTGGACAGCATTGGTGCGACCTCACATAAAAGGTGGCGGAGCCTTGGCTGGGAGAGCATGGGAGGAACTCCTCAAGAGCAGAGCACGGTGAAAAGCTCAGTAAGTACGGACTAAATTAAGTTCTTGTGACCTCGGGAGGCCAAAAAAGAGGGGGCGTCCCTACAGGGTGCACCCGTAGGTAAGTATAGCATTGAACCTAGAAAATGGGCCGCCTGAGCTAAAGTCGGGAAAGGAAGTCTAGGGCCCGATTCAAGGCCTCCCCCGCCGCTTTGGGGCTGTGGGCGGGGAGCGAGCTGTCCGTAAAAAGATGCTGATTTCCAGGGTAGAGAAAGAGCTCCGCCTGGGGGGCTTCCTTCACCAATTCCCGAGCCGCCTCCAAATCCCCCTCATCTACGAAAATGGGGTCCTTATCCATGGCGTGAATCTGTACGGGAACCCCGGCCGGCCAGCCGTTTCCGAACTCCGAAACCGGCACGCAGGAAGAAAAGAGCAGCGCCCCAAGCGCTCCGGGCCGAGTTTGGGCAAGCTTCTGAGCGGGAAGGACGCCAAGGGAAATGCCGGCGTAGACGAGCCCATGGGGCAGACCCTTTACCGCATCCACCCCACGGTTCAGAAGGGCACCAAACCCCACGCTTTCCGCGTAGGCCAGGCCCTCGTCCAGGGTTTTGAAGCTCTGACCCTCATAGAGGTCGGGGGCGTGCACCGTGTGACCGGCCTCCCGAAGCCTATCCCCAAAATCGAGAAAGCCCACGGTTTGACCCTGGGCGTGATGGAAGAGAACCAATTCAGCCATTCGGCGATTATAGGCGACTAGAACTGAGCCTGCGAAGGCCACTCATGAGGAGCGGAGCACAAGGATGGCCACGTACCCGCCGTAGCCCAGCAGCAACAGCGCACCTTCGAGCCGTGAGATTTTTCCTCCAGACCGAATCATGGGAACCAGAGCCAAAGTCCCCAGCAGCATGACCGGAACATCGAAGACCAC
>JABDJR010000567.1 GCA_013003415.1 Candidatus Eiseniibacteriota bacterium
ATCGTCATGGACGATGTCCTCCCTCCGGTCACCCCGCGCCATGGCATGATACATCGCGCCCGCATACTGAATGCGTCGTTCTCTCGGCATCTCCCAAGACTGGCGGCGCGAAACAGGTTGTCAATATGATATGACTGACCCCTATTTCCGCGTTCTGATCAATCGAGGCGTTGGCTTTGAGATGGGTGCCGTCCAGCGAAACGTTGCCGAGCTTGAGGAGCTTCAGTTCGCGTGCCAATTCCAGGACATCGACAAAGCTCTCGCGGAAGGCCTCGAAGTTTTCTCGTCGAAACTTGCAGATCGTGTCGTGATCGGGATGGGTCCCCGCGGTCAGGTAACGGATCGCCACGTCCCGGTGCGTGGCTCGCTCGATCTTGCGCGAGGAAAACAGGCCGTTGGCGTAACTGTAGATCAGCAGCGCCAGCATCATATGGGGCGGGAACTGCTTGTCGCCGGTCCCCCGGTGGTTGACCCGAAAGCTCTCCAGCGGGAGTCGCTCCACCGCCTCGATCACGAAATGGACAAGGTCGTCTTCAGGAACCCAATCCCGCAGGTCGGGAGGCAATAGCATCGGGGTGTCACGGTCGACGGAAACAAATCGCGCGCCCATGAATTGAGGCTACCGAACTTTCGGACGGGTTTAAAGTCCGACAGGCTCCTAGGAATTTCCTTTTTCGCCCCAGTTTTTCCAGCCTCTTCTGGACCGGGGTTGGTGGGGGTGCATCCCGAGGAGAGTCTGCCCCGAACTCGACAACTCCATCATCAACGTGGAGTTCCTCCTTGAGACGCTCAACCAGAGAAAGGCGGCGAAGGTCGGTGACAGGCAGGTATCGCTGGCCCGCAAGTGGCACCAGGCGGGTTTGCTGTCGAAGGAGGGGATGGAGGCGGTGGAGGCAGCAGCGCCGTAGCGCAACCAGAGCAAGAAGAAAGGCCGTCCCCCGCGAAGAGGACGGCCCGTGGTGAATGGTTGGAAGGGGTCGGCTAGTTTCTGCGACGACGCAGGCCGAGGGCGGCGAGGCCCACAAGCGAGAGGAGGGCGTGGGAGGGTTCGGGGATCGGTGGCGCAGAGACCAGCAACCACCCGAACCCAGTCGCTGGCCCCCCGGGGACCCGGTCCGATTGCATATGCTGGACCAACCGAGGCGAGAATTGGATAAAGTCGCGCGTCGTTGCTTCGTCAACTGAGCCATCCGGATCTGTGTAGATGTTGGTAGTGTCGCCAAAGTTGAACCCCAGTTGGGTGGACAGCACGCCACCATCATAAGTGCCAATAGCTGGTTGTGGCCCGATCGCCTCTCTCGCCAAAAACACCCGGGGGCCGGGCGAGAAAGTTTCGGAGGCCAGGGTGCTCGTAATAATGCCTGCCGCCTCGAACAAATCGTCCCACTCCGCGGGGGTAGCTACTCGGGCGTTCGGGTAAGCGACCTGTGCGTTCGCGATGGCATCGGCGAGGGGCGGCCCACCGAGGCTGAATGTCATATCGAGGTAGCGGAGCCCGTCCGAGGGGTTTCCCGGATCGTCGATAACATTCAGGTCGCCGACCTCGATGACGGCGGCACTGGCATTGGTTCCGGCTGCCAGCAGCAGCCCCGATATAAGCCCGACAAGGGCCTTGGTTGTGTTCATGATTCTTGTTTCTCTGTTGATGGTTGTTCTCAAACGCAATCCGGAGAAGAACAAGAGGAGAGCGGCGAGGTGTTAAGTCCGTCGGCCTGCTCAAACCCTTCCAAGGAAGACAGCTAAGAGCGCCTTATAGGGCGCAAACTCCAATCCTAGGGTCAAACCGCGCCAAAGCGATGAATACCCACATCCTTCGCTTCAGCGTTATAGTCCCCTTGGGGGGCATGGTCCGTATCCGGGGATAGTCCGGCTACCCGTGGGACCCGCCGCCTAAGCGGTTCAGAGGCAGGGGCCTTGCCGCCGGGCCGGGTGGGGGGACTCCGTCATGCCGCTCCGAGGAGGCCCAGCAGCATCCCAATTACCTCGACACCGAGGGTGCTCCAGTACGCCCCTGTGTGGCCGCTGGAGGGCTTAGTGAAAGAACTCGGGGCCCAACTCCTCCGAGACGCTGGGCGCGTTCTGCTGTTGCCTCAAGGCGCGGGATCCGGCTGCCGCGTGATCTTCACCCGAAAGAACTGCGGAGTCGCTGCCCCCATGTGTTCCTCGGGTGAGACGGCCGCGAAATTGATCAGGCGATTGCCTGCCTGCGGCCCTACTTAGTGCGGCCTATAGCCACCGCTCCCGGGGCCGCAAATGGGTCATGGAGGTAGAACGGCGCTCCCTTCGCCCAGACATCGACGCGAAGGCACAGCGGATACCCGCGGTCTACGCCAAACCCGACTAGTGATTTTCCGGCCTTTATGTCGCCAAGTTGCGTCACGACAAACTGCGCCTCGAAGAACGGACCTGTTAGCTCCGGGCGGGCCTCGCCCTTTGGATTAGCAGTGTGGCGCCAAGAGATCGTGCCCTTTTTGGTCTGCGCGCTGTAAACCAAGATAAACTCGACAGCACAAGTGCCCATGATGTGATGCTCATAATTAGCTTGCCCCTTGATCGTCCCGGCGTACGCCGCGGCGGAAAGAGAAAGCGAGTAAAGCAAGGTTAGGATGATTCTCGTTCTCATAATTGTCGGTAGGTTAGAGTCTCGAACTAACTTCTCAATTCAAATCCTTCTTCTGCCGTTTCGCCCCCGTAAAAAACATCGTCACAAGCGCCTTTCGGCGGGGCGGGGCGGGGCACCGGCCCTTTCCAGGTCATCGGATGTCGCGGTGAGAAAGCGCAAGAACATGTCGCACTTGTGCTGAAAAGTATTCACCGCCAGTTCACGGGTGTCGTCTGCGGTGTAGGTGCGCCCGTCCTGCTCCACGCTATACTCGCCGATGGCGGGCGCAGATCGTCACCTGTCCTTCACGTTGAACCGCGGCTGAAAAACCTGCATGGCTATCTGCTCCACGGCGTCGATGACGTCGTCGCCCTCGTCCACCTCCACCGTGGCGATCAGGGTGTCCGGGCTCCAGAGGATCTGTTTCACGACCTCGTGATCCTGGCAGAGTTGGAATATGAACTTCCTGAACTGTGGCCGCCGTCGACTTTTTGGCCCACTCCGAGTGAGAGGATCCGAGGAGCTTTCTAGCACCAGCATGGAGTCTGGCAAGGACGTTCGTGGTCGGGCCTGAGGTCCTCACGCGACCTTCTTTCTGCGAGGGGTTTCCGGCGGTTCTGATCTGACCCCCTGCTACTGGGCCATTGTGAATGTGAGGTTCTGGGGTTAACCCAGAACCAGACAGTGAAGAGAAAAAGACACACGACAGAGGAAATCATCAAGGTCCTGCGCAAGGCGGACGGGGAGCAGACGGTGGAAGAGGTCTGCCGGGAAGTGAACATCAGCGAGCAGACCTTCTACCGATGGCGGCGGAAGTATGGACGCATGGAGATGGCCGACGCGAAGCGCTTCAAGGAGCTCGAGGCGGAGAACTCGGAGCTCAAGAAGATGCTGGCCGACGAGATGCTCAAGAACCGGGTGCTGAACGAGACGCTCAAAAAAAAGTGGTGAGCGCCTCCGCGAAGCGACAGGCAGTGCGGCGTGTGGTCGAGGAAGGGGTTTGCTCGGAGCGCCGGGCCTGCCGTTACCTGGGGCTGCGCCGTTCAAGCTGCCAGTACCGTTCGCAGGAGGCGCCGGAAGCAACCAAGAAGCTTGTGAAGCGCATTTTGTGGCTGAGCCGGAAGTATCCCCGCTACGGCTACCGGCGCATTCGAGGGCTGCTGCTTCGGGAGGGTTGGAAGGCCGGCCGGAAGTTCGTGCAGCGCATTCGGAGGCTGGAAGGCCTTGGAATCAAGGGACGAGGGCCGCGCCGCAGGCGTCGGGGACACTCCACGGCCACACCAACCCGGGCCACCCAGCTCAATGAGGTCTGGAGCTGGGACTTCGTGCACGACCGCACCGACAACGGGGCGAGCCTGAAGATGCTGACCCTCATCGATGAATACAGCCGGCAGTGCCTGAAGATCACTCCGGCGCGGAGGTTGAGGAGCAAGGATGTGCTCGACGCCCTGGCGGAGGCCATGGCCGAGCGGGGAGTCCCCACCTACATCCGCAGCGACAATGGCTCCGAGTTCATCGCCAAGGACGTCCAGGATTGGGTCCGGGAGATGGGGATCGGGACGATCTACATCGACCCGGGCAGCCCATGGCAGAATCCATTCGTGGAGAGCTTCCACAACCGCCTGAGGGACGAGTGCCTGAACCAGGAGTGTTTCTCAGCGTGGCAGAGGCGCGGGTCGTGATCGAGGAATGGCGACGCTTCTACAACCGGGTCCACCCCCACAGCGGATTGGGCTTTCAAAGCCCCGACGACTTTGCCAGAACCATGGCGAACCCAGAACCAGTCCCCGGAACCTAACGTTCGAACTGGCCCAAAAAGGGTGTCCCGATCACGAGGTTCTTCACCAATCGAAACGTGATCGAGAATGTCCCGCCGTCATGGCCAACCTCGAAACCGGGCTAGCTTCGGGGGGATAGCGGGTCCGTGTTTCCCACGAACTCCAGCAGGTTGGAACAGCCGTCCCCATCGGGGTCCGCGGCACACCCTGAAATCTCCTCGTCGTCGAGTTGGGGACAACCCCCTTTTCCCCGACCCTAGGTTCGGTTCGAACGCCCTTGCAAAGCTCTCCCCGAGAAAGCAATTTCCTAGCAGTATAACCAGATTGACACCATGGTGAAACTACTACCCAAGATTGTTGCCATGTTTGTTTTAGGCACCGGACTAGCGCGATCATTCACGGTGCCCGAGGCTGTCGCACGTTTCCAGTTTGATGGAAATGA